>RECR01000079.1 GCA_007693955.1 Gloeocapsa sp. DLM2.Bin57 | reverse complement strand
TCTTCCTTGTCTCACCTTCGCCAGAATCTCATTGTCAAAAACCTACACCTGTGAGGAGATGGGGAGAGGGGGAGAGGGGGAGACTTCGGAGACTTCGGAGACGGGGGGAGTAGGGAGCTTCTGAGTATGTTATAGCAGTACCCAGGAGTCAGGAGACAGGAGACAGGAGTAAGAGGCTTGCTACGTCTAGGTTTCACGATTTTAGAATGTCCTAACTAATGTGAGTACTGCTATACATAGAAACAATAAAACCTAACCCCTAACCCCGTTACACCTAAATTTGTTGTTTTGTAAATATAATTACTCTGGCAATTAATTCAGGGTTAAAATAAGAATAGAAAAGCTTAAATATCGTTTCTAAATAGTAAGAAACCACTGAAAATGTCTTGATAGGATAAGGGATATAAAGTCAAGGCATTGTAAAAAAACTTAATAAAATATCGTAACAAAAAAGCGAAGGAGCAGCAACAAATCATGGTAAATACTATTAGTAGTGAAGCAACTGCGAGCAAAACAAAAGACAACGCTTTTATACTCTGGTTTGAAGACGTAGGATTAGAAGATATCTCCTTGGTAGGTGGTAAAAACGCTTCCCTAGGGGAAATGATCAGACAATTAATCACCAAAGGAATTAACGTACCGACAGGGTTTGCTACTACAGCTTATGCTTATCGCTATTTTATCAAAAAAGCAGGACTAGAAAAACAATTACGTCAACTCTTCTCTGATTTAGATATCGAAGACGTAAATAATCTCAGGGAACGTGGTAAACAAGCGCGATCGATGATGCTCAATACACCTTTCCCTAAAGAATTACAAGCGGCGATCGCTACGGCTTATTTTAACCTCTGCAGACGTTATGGGGAAGAACCAAAAATCAGTCCAGGATTAACCGCAGAAGAAAAAATCTACTGTCAACAACTTAGTTATAATACAGATGTAGCAGTAAGATCCAGCGCTACAGCAGAAGACTTACCAGATGCTAGCTTCGCAGGGCAACAAGAAACCTATCTCAACGTACACGGAGTTAGTAACGTTATTGAATCCTGTCATAAATGTTTTGCCTCAATCTTCACAGACAGGGCGATTTCTTACCGCACTAGTAAAGGTTTTGACCATTTTGAAGTAGCTCTTTCTGTAGGTGTGCAAAAAATGGTACGCTCAGATTTAGCTAGTTCAGGGGTAATGTTCTCTATCGACACGGAAACAGGATTTAATAACACCGTCTTTATCACCGCAGCCTATGGTTTAGGAGAGACAGTGGTTCAAGGTGCAGTTAATCCCGATGAATTTTTTGTCTTTAAACCCACCCTTAATCAAGGTTATCGCCCTATCCTCAAAAAACGTCTAGGTGGTAAAGAAATCAAAATGATTTATGACCTAGGTGGAGGTAAACAAACTAAAAACGTACCTGTATCCGTCTCAGAACGAGATAAATACGCGATCAATGATGAAGAAGTACTGCAACTAGCTAAATGGGCTTGTATCATTGAAGATCATTATTCCCAAATTCGCGGTGTTTACAGCCCGATGGATATTGAATGGGCTAAAGATGGTGAAACTAACCAATTATTTATCGTCCAAGCCCGTCCAGAAACAGTACAATCTCGTAAATCTAGTACCGTACTGAAAAACTACCAATTAAAAGAAACTAGCCCAATTCTAGTCACAGGTAGAGCAGTAGGAGAAATGATTGGTCAGGGTAAAGCTCGTGTTATCCTCGATGTAGATAAAATCGGCGAATTCCAAGCAGGAGAAGTACTCGTTACTAATAAAACTGACCCCGATTGGGAACCGATCATGAAAAAAGCTAGCGCGATCGTCACTAATCAAGGGGGAAGAACTTGTCACGCGGCGATTATCGCTCGGGAAATGGGAATACCCGCGATCGTTGGTTGTAACAACGCCACAGGAGTACTAAATACAGGGGATGAGATTACTATTTCCTGCGCTGAAGGTGAGGAAGGTAAAGTCTATGAAGGTTTATTATCCTTTGAAATCCTCGAAACCGCTGTAGATAACCTACCACGTACCCGTACTCAAATTTTAATGAACGTAGGTAATCCCGAAGAAGCTTTTAGTCTTGCTTCTATTCCCTGTGATGGAGTAGGTTTAGCTCGCTTAGAGTTTATCATCGCTAACCATATTCGGGTTCACCCCCTAGCTTTAGTACATTTTGACCAACTTGAGGATAAACTAGCTAAACAAGAAATAGAAAAGATAACTACTGGTTATCCAGTGAAAACCGATTTCTTTATCGATAAATTAGCTCAAGGTGTAGGCGCGATCGCCGCTGCTTTCTATCCCAAACCCGTCGTAGTGAGAATGTCTGACTTCAAGAGTAACGAATACGCTAATCTTTTAGGTGGTAAACAATTTGAACCCACAGAAGAAAACCCCATGATTGGTTGGCGTGGTGCATCACGTTATTACGATAAACAATATCGAGAAGCCTATGGGTTAGAATGTCTTGCTCTCAAACGTGTGCGCGATGAGATGGGTTTAACCAACGTTATCCCGATGATTCCTTTCTGTCGTACTCCTGAAGAAGGACGAAAAGTACTAGCAGAAATGGCTAAACATGGCTTAAAACGCGGTGAAAATGGCTTAGAAGTCTATGTCATGTGCGAAATACCTAGCAATGTTATCCTAGCTGATGAATTTAGCCAAATCTTCGACGGTTTCTCCATTGGATCTAATGATTTAACACAACTTACCCTCGGGTTGGATCGCGATTCTGCTTTAGTTGCTGATATTTTCGATGAACGTAACGCCGCGGTTAAAACTATGATTGAAATGGTGATTACTAAAGCTAAAGCTAATCAACGTAAAATCGGTATTTGTGGTCAAGCACCTAGTGACTATCCTGAATTTGCGCGCTTCTTGGTGGAATTGGGTATTGATTCTATCAGTTTAAACCCTGATTCAGTGCTGAAAACTCTCTTAGAAATAGCCGCAGTAGAAACAAGTCAAGGTTGACTAAAAGTACCTTTTGGCTTAGGATAAGCTCAATAATGCTGTTGGGGTACATTGTTTGTGCCCCTTCAACCATTGGTCACATTATAGTTTAGAGTGAATCATTGAGTCAAATAAGCTTAGGGGCGATTTGCCTAATTTTATTAGTATCTCAGGGAATTGCTACCCTGATTCTGCTGTCTCGTCTGCTACCAGGGTTAAGGCGTCAACCTCCTCTCCAACCCCAAAATCCTACACCTGAACAGTTGGCAAAGGTGAGTATAGTAGTTCCTACTCTCAATGAAGCTGCACGTCTAAATCCCTGTTTAGAGGGGTTAACTCGCCAAAGTTACGAAGTACGAGAGATTATTTTTGTAGATAGTAATTCTCAGGACGGCACTCCCGAAAAGGTTAAACAAGCTCAACGTAAAGATCCCCGCTTCCGTTTAATTAATGATCCTCCTTTACCTACGGGTTGGATCGGTCGCCCTTGGGCTTTACATAATGGCTTTTTAGCTAGTTCTCCTAAAAGTACCTGGATTTTGGGTATTGATGCTGATACCCAACCTCAACCCGGTTTGGTAGCTAGTTTAATTACTACTGCTGAAAGAGAAGGTTATGACTTGATTACTCTGGCTCCTCAATTTGTCCTAGAATATCCCTTAGAATGGTGGTTACAACCCGCTTTGTTGGTAACTCTACTCTATCGTGCTTTTAGCCCTGGAGGCGGTGAAACCATTCCTGAGCGCATTATGGCTAATGGACAATGTTTTTTCTGTCGTCGTTCAGTTTTAGAGGCTGTAGGGGGTTACCAAAGCGCTGCTAGTTCTTTTTGTGATGATGTTACTCTAGCTCGTTATATTGCCGCCGCTGGTTATCGCGTGGGCTTCGCTGACGGCTCTAATTTAATTAAGGTGAGAATGTATCAGGGTTTCCAGGAAACTTGGCAAGAATGGGGGCGATCGCTTGATCTCAAGGATGCTTGCTCTCCCCAATCTCTTTGGTCTGATCTTTGGCTTTTAGCTAATGTTCAAGCTCTACCTATTCCTATTTTAATCTTTTGTGCCATTTTATTGAGTTATGGGTTGAGTTTTCCCACTCTGATGGCTCTTTTTGCGCTTAACCTGTTTTTAATTATTTTACGCTTAGTAATTACTATTTCTATTACCAAATCTTATGCTAATCTTTCTTGGTGGTTTTGGCTCTCTCCTCTAGCTGATTGCTTAGCTTGGTGGCGAATTTTTCTCTCTGCTCGTCAAATTCCTCGCCAATGGCGTGGGAGAGTTTATGGATAATTGTTCCCACTTCCTAACCCGCTTCCTTCAGTCTGACAACTTTACGAGCATCCATAGTTAAATTGGGGCGCTTTAGTCCCCAACTTAATTTATTCAAAAGAAGGACGACGGCTATTGCGACGACTTTCACCACTATTACTGCGATTTTCCCGAGGTTTAGCCTTATTAACCCTCATTTCTCTACCCATCCATTCTGCCCCATCAAGGGTTTCAATAGCTTTTTCTTCTTCTTCGTCAGTTTCCATTTCTACAAAACCAAAACCTCGCATTTTACCAGTTTCAGGATCTGTAGGTAAATAGACTCTTTTTACTGTACCATAATCTTGAAAGACGTCTTTAAGATCTTCCTGAGTGACGTCATAGGATAAGTTTCCAACGTAGATTGACATATTCAGTCTCCAAACTCTAAAAAATAACCGTCAAGATTCTAGAGGTCGGAAACAAGCCTGTGGGAATAAATAAAACAAACACTGCAACCGATTCTATATATCTTTTAACAATTAAGCTAACACAATGTATTAGCTTTTGAAACAAAAATTAACAAAAGTTTTGAAAATTCAGAGTTTACGCAACCAAAGATAATGACGAGTACTCTGACTCAAAGGTGTTGTTAATTCTTGTATTGTTTCGATTTTACCAGATAAACTAGTTAAAGTTTTGAGTAATTCATTATTTTCCTCTTCGGACCAAAAACCGCGATAAAGAATAGCTTGACCTCCAGTTTTAAGTAGAGGTAAAGTATATTCTGTACAGACAGTAGCTGAGCCTACAGCCCTGATTAAAGCCAAATCATAAAAATTTTGATATTGTTTGTCTTTGGCTAACTCTTCAGCGCGAGAGGCGATCGCCGTTACATTAGTTAAACTCAAATGTTGAGAGAGGTTATTCAGGAAATTAACTTTTTTGCGGGTAGAATCGAGTAAAGCAACTTGCCAATCGGGAAAAGCGATGGCGATAGGGATACCAGGAAAACCTGCACCTGTACCAATATCGATAACTTGTAAAGGTTGAACAGTTGGGAAAGAAGGAGAGATTACCCCTGCTAAAGAATCCCAGAGGTGTTTTTCCCAGAAATCCCGAGGACTAGTAATTCGTGTCAAATTAAATTGACGATTACCCTCTAAAATCCCTTCATAAAGTTGTTGAAACTTTTGTTTTTGATAGGGAGTAGGTAACCAACCCAAAGTTTGCTCCCAAATTAAATCGAGTTCAGGTAATTTATCCATTAGTTACTATTGAAACTTGAGTTAACACGCCTTGTTTAATTTCCCAACATTGATCAGCGATCGCCAAAAAATCATTAACATCATGACTAACTACTAATAGAGTCCAATGTTGTTTTAACTTAGCCAACAACTTAGTCAACTGTCGTCGCATTGACCAATCTAAACCCGCTGTAGGCTCATCGAGTAAGAGAATATTGGGTTGACGAATCAATTGTACAGCTAAAGAGAGACGTCGTTGTTGTCCACCACTGAGAGAATGGGGGGAAGTTTCCCAAGAGAGATGATCCAGACTGACCTCTGTAAGTACTTGAGCGATTTGTTCTCTACGTATTTCAGGATGACCTAGACGCAATTCTTCAAAGATAGTGCTACCACAGAAATGACGTTCAGGAAATTGAAAAACAATACCGCTAAGTTGTTGCAACTCAGTTGAGTTTAACTCTTGAGTGCGCCAGAAAATTTGACCTTTACTCTTAGTAGCCAAACCCGCTAGTATTTCTAAAAGTGTGGTTTTACCCGAACCACTAGCACCGACAATCAAGCCTAGTTGTTGGGGGGCTAATTCTAGACTGACATTGTTCAGAATAGGAGTAGGACTAGCCACAGGATGATAAGATATATTCTTTAAATAAAGCATTACTAAGAAGTTAAGATATATTTTCCCCTAATTTGATGATATTATAATTAATAATATATGAAGACAAATTTAACTAAACTTGACTTTAATCAACCTTGTTAGATTTACTACAAAACGTACAAGAAATTATCAGACGTTGGTGGTCTGAATTTACCCTTCAGACTAAACTCATGGCGGCTGCAACACTCGTTGTCTCTCTAGTTATGAGTGGATTGACCTTTTGGGCTGTTAATAGTATTCAACAAGACGCTCGTCTCAATGATACTCGTTTTGGGAGAGATTTGGGGTTATTACTCTCAGCCAATGTAGCCCCTTTGATTGCAGAAGACAACTTAACAGAGGTAGCGAGATTTTCCAGTCGCTTTTTTGGAAGTACATCTAGTGTGCGTTACATTCTCTACGCTGATCAACAGGGGAGGATTTTCTATGGTATTCCTTTTTCTGATCAAGAAGTCAGGAATTCATTAAGAATCGAAAGAAGAATTCAATTACCCCCTAATTACGAGGAACATTCCGATTTTCCCTTAGTGCGTCAACATTTAACCCCTAATGGTCAAATTACTGATGTTTTTGTCCCCTTAAATCACGAAGGAAGATACTTAGGGGTGTTAGCTATTGGTATTAATCCTAATCCCAAAATGGTTATCTCTTCTAATTTAACCCGAGATGTAACTATTGCTGTATTTATTTCCATTTGGGCTATGGTTATTTTGGGTGCTGTTTTCAACGCTTTAACCATTACCAAACCTATTAAAGAGTTATTAGTAGGGGTTAAAAATATTACCGCGGGTAATTTCAAACAAAGGATTAATCTACCCCTGGGAGGGGAATTAGGAGAATTAATCATTAGTTTTAACGAAATGGCGGAGAAATTAGAGAGTTACGAAGAACAAAATATCGAAGAATTAACCGCAGAAAAAGCTAAATTAGAAACCTTAGTAGGGACGATCGCCGATGGAGCTGTTTTAATCGATACTAATCTCAATATGATTTTAGTCAATGATACAGCTAGACAAATTTTTGGTTGGGATAATCTGAATTTAATTGGTAAAAACGTCATCAACTTTCTTCCTGAAGAATTAACCAATCAGTTACAAGATACCTTAGATAAAATAGCCTCTGACACCATCACTCATACCCAACCAGAAGCGACAGATATAGCAACAGTTACCCCTACGAGTGGCGAGTTTCGCATTACCCTGAATCATCCTCATAAAAGAAGTTTACGAGTGTTATTAACCCAAGTTTTAGATCAATATCGGGAAGTTACTAAAGGGGTAGCAATGACGGTGCAAGATATTACTAAAGAAGTAGAACTCAACGAAGCAAAAAGTCAATTTATTAGTAATGTTTCCCACGAGTTAAGAACACCTTTATTTAATATAAAATCCTTTATTGAGACTTTATTTGAATATGGGGAAGATTTAACAGAAAATCAGCGTCGAGAGTTTTTAGAAACGGCGAATCATGAAACGGATCGTTTAAGTCGTTTAGTGAATGATGTGTTAGATTTATCCCGTTTAGAATCTTCTAAAATTTATCAATTTGACGCGATCGATTTAGGACAGTTGATTGAACAAACTCTGAGAACTTATCAACTCAACGCTAAAGATAAAGGAATTAATTTAACCCAAGAAATAGAACCACAATTACTCTGTGTTTGGGGTAACTATGACTTGTTATTACAAGTATTGACTAATTTAGTGGGGAATGCTTTAAAATTTACTAAATCTGGTGGTCAAGTAACTATACGCGCTTATCGAGTGCAAACTGTAGAAAAACCCCTAGTGAGAGTGGAGGTTTCTGATACTGGTATTGGTATAGATCAAGAGGATCAAGAGGCAATATTTGATCGCTTTTTCCGTGTAGAAAATCGTGTTCATACTTTAGAGGGAACGGGTTTAGGTCTTTCCATTGTCAGAAATATTATTGATAAACATAACACGACGATTCATTTAATTAGTGAAGTAGGCGTTGGTACAACTTTTTGGTTTGATTTAGTTGGTTATCAACAATATACTACCGTGAAAACTGAAGTAGAAGAATGTACAGAAGCTAAAATTTAAGATGATGTTCGCTAATTCCCGTTTTATCTCAGAAGAAGAATATCTTTTGCAAGAGTCTATCAGTCAAGTTAAACACGAATATAGACAAGGTATAATTTATGCTATGGCGGGAGCAAGTAATAATCATGTACTGATTGCTTTGAATATAGCTAGTTTACTTAAAAATCATCTTCGGGGTACGGGTTGTCGCACTTATATATCTGATACTAAAGTCAAAATAGAATCTCTCAATACATATTATTATCCAGATGTAATAGTTAGTTGTGATGAGAGCGATCGCAGTTTAGCTAATTTTTTACTTTATCCTTGTTTAATCATAGAAATATTATCAGAAACAACAGAAGCTTTTGACAGAGGAGATAAATTCGCCGATTATCGTCAGCTAGAATCTTTGCAAGAATATGTCTTAATCAGTCAAAAACAACCTTGTCTGGAATCTTTTCGGAGAAACTCCCAAAATCAATGGTTATTATCGGTTTATGGTAGTGGAGACAGAGTAAGATTAGAGACAGTTAAATTTGATTGTTTATTAAACGATATTTATGAAGACATCCAATTTTAAATTATGAAACCTTCTCTTCCTTACCAACCATTAATCTTAAGAATTTTACATGGTCTAAACGGTATATTTGTTATTCTAGCTATTATTACTGCTTTTTGGACTTATGACACTTATGATGGGCGATGGGGTAGAATTAATCTACCTAAGTACGAAGCTATTGAGGGTATTCATGGTACTTTTGGATTATGGGCTTTATTAGTTTTTCCTCTATTAGTTATCTATGTTTTTCGACGGGGTCATAAAAAGTTAATTCAATCTGATTTTGTCCCTAAAATTAGTCATAAAATTGGTCAGCCTCTTTGGTGGTACACCTTACATCGTTTAGTTAATACTTCAATAATTTTTGCTCTTAGTTTTGCCTTGTTTTCAGGTAAAATGATGTCTGAAAAATGGCTACCTCAAGGAGAATTAAATCATTTTTGGTATTATGCCCATTTACTCTCTTGGTTAATTATGGTATTGTTTATTTTGCTTCATTTGCTCATGATTGTTAAAATAGGTTCAACGCCTTTATTATTATCTATAATTGATTGGCATTTTCGTCCTGTGGATAATCCTCGCCATTGGCAAATCAGAAATATATTAAGTCGAACTTCTAGTAACAATTTATTTAAGCTATTAGAGGGGATAGTCTTAATAATTATCCTAGCTGCCTGGGTTATTTCTTGGTTAAAATAAAGTTATAAATTATCTTTTTTGTGCTATAAATCAATTATAGATAACCACTAGATTAACTTTCGTGACTGTAACTCCTATTACACCTGTTACCCCTATATTTGCTAGACATGAAACCTTCCACACTCGTTACGGATGGTTAAAAAAAGGATTTGACTTAGCTAGTGAAGATTCCAGCATTTTTAACGCTGATAATGCACCCCTACGGTTAGGAGTAGGTAAAAATATGGTTAGATCCATCCGTTATTGGTGTCACGCTTTTAAAGTTCTCGAAAATGATCAACCCACCCCATTTGGTAACCAATTACTCAGTGATCAAGGTTATGATCCCTATTTAGAAAATCCTGCTTCTTTATGGTTACTCCACTGGTATTTATTAAAACCAACTTGTCAAGCTGCTGCTTGGTATTATACCTTTAATTTATTTCGAGGAGGAGAATTTTACGAACAAGACTTAACACAAGGTTTAAAGTCATATCAAGAGAATTTAGGCAAAATAACCGCAGATTCATCCCTAAATAAAGATATTTCCTGCATTTTGCGGATGTATGTTCAACAAACTTCAAGCAAAGGATTAATTGAGGATTCCATTGATTGTCCTTTTAGTCAACTAGGGTTGATTCATACCGCGGGAGAAGCAAAGCGTTATACTTTCCGTATTGGTGCAAAAACCACTTTACCCGCAGACATTATCGTCGCTACCTGTTTAGAATATTCCAGTTTTGATCATTCTGGTGCTAAAACCTTAAATATTTCTCGGTTACTCTATGATGTCGGAAGTCCGGGAAGAGTATTTAAACTAACAGAAGAAGCATTATGTTCAGCCATTGAGAAGGTAGCTAGAGATAATCCCAAAATTACTTTATCAGATACCGCAGGCTTAATTCAACTATCCTTCCAAGCTGATGATCCTTTACAATTAGCTAAGGAGATTCTCGATCATTATTATGAGTAAGTACCTCTCTCAATACATTACTATTAACCGTCGTTATGCTCGTTCTGTCAACCTAGAACGCGATATCGATAGCTTAGAGATGCTAAAAGGGTATATTCCCACTGAAAGGGCTATAAATACCCTAAAACGCATCATTAATGGTCTGCAATCTCAGGAAGGAAACCGCGCTTGGACGATTACTAGTGTCTATGGTACAGGAAAATCAGCCTTAGCGCAATTTTTAGCATCTCTGTTAACTCAAGAGAATCATCAATTACGTAACAAAGCTTTAGAAATTGCCAAGCAGACATTAGGAGAAGCGAGTCAAGACTATCAAACCTTAGCTGAAAGTTTACCCCCAGGTGGTTATCTGCGCGCAGTAGCAACAGCAGAAAGAGAGTCAATCACTCATACCATCATTCGCGCTTTAAATAGGGGAATAGAAAGCTATTGGACAGCGGCAGAACGCCAAAACATCCCCATTATCACTAAATTAACAGATTTAACTCAAAAAATCAGCACAGGTAATCAGATTCCTAGTCAAGATGTACTCAGAGTTATTCAAGAACTCGCTAAAGCCTCAAAAGCAGGGATTTTTATAATTATTGATGAATTAGGTAAAAGTTTAGAATATGCTTCTTATAACCAAGGCGCAGAAGATTTATATTTATTACAACAAATCTCAGAATTACCCAAAGATCATGATTATCCCGTTTTTCTACTAGGAATCCTCCATCAAGCTTTTGCTGATTATAGTCAAAGATTAGCGACAATTCAGCGTAACGAATGGGCAAAAATACAAGGTCGCTTTGAAGATATCCCTTTTACTGAGTCAACTTCAGCGATGATGCGACTAATCGGACAAGGGATTGATCAAACCCAAGCTGAAGGCTTTCAATGCGCGATTCATAATACCGCCGGAGAATGGTTTAATAGCTTAAAAAATGTGCTGAAAGGAGAAGAAATAACTCAAGAAATATTATTCAAGGTTTACCCTTTACATCCTGTTTCCGCTTTAGCTTTACCTACTCTGTGTCAGCGTTTCGCCCAAAACGATCGCTCATTGTTTACATTTCTTACCAGTAGTGAACCTTTTAGTTTTAAAAACTTTCTCACTGAAACCACCATTGATCATGAACCTTTCCCTACCCTTAAACTAGATAGAGTCTATGACTATTTTATTGAAGCAGTGGGAGTAGGGTTAGCAAATCGTCCTAATTTACAGCGATGGGTAGAAATCCAAGATTTAATCACCGATTCTAAAAGTTTAGAACCTGATAGCTTACGAGTTTTAAAGGTTATTGGTATTTTAAACTTAATCACCACTACTGGTGCAAATCGGGCAACCCGTGAATTGGTAACCTTAGCCATGTGTGATAGTCCCACAGATTACCAACAACGGGAGTATTGGAGTATTGTAATTGATGATTTACTCACAAAAGGCATTATAACCCATTTTAGACAGTTAGACGAACTGAGAATCTGGCAAGGATCTGATTTTAACGTTGATAGCGCGGTTAGTACAGAAATCGCCCAAGCAAGGGGATCTTTAGTGGAATTATTAACCAGTTTACGTCCTCTTAATCCTTTAATTGCTCAACGTCATAGCTATAAAACAGGTACATTACGCTACTTTGAACGACGTTATCTAGATCATAGTCAAAACTTAAACCAGTTGCAGTTAAATAGTCCAGAAAGTGATGGTTTAATCGGTTATTGGTTGAGTGAACAAAATCCTGATCATGTTCCCGTGAATACAGCTGATGGTAAACCGTTTTTATTAGTGATTGGGGATAAGTTAGATTTACTACGCATTCGCACTCTTGAATATGCGGTTTTAAAGAAGATTCAGTCTCATTACCCTGAGTTGCAAACAGACGGAGTAGCTAGAAAAGAGGTACGCTATCGAGTCACAGAAGCAGAACAATTGCTAGATGATATCTTAACTCAAGCTTTTGATTTTTCCCTGAATCCTAACCCTAGTTGGGTACAAGGAAAACAATATACCTTCAAAGCGATCGCTGAGTTTAACTTAACTTTATCTCATGTCTGTGACCAAGTTTATCACCAAACACCCATTATCTGGAATGAGTTGATAAATCGCCGTGAATTAACCTCTCAAGGTACAAAAGCAAGAAGAGAATTAATCACAGCGATGATTGAACATCCCGAAAAGGAAAGGTTAGGTTTATCAGGTTATGGACCTGAAGTTAGTATCTATTATTCACTTTTAGCAGATACGGGTATTCATCGTCAAGTTTCGCTTAACTCTTGGGGTATCCATTCTCCGGAACCTTCATCAGGAATTAATTCATTTTGGCAAGCGATCGATGATTTTTGTACCAATGCAGTTGATAAACCCCAAACTTTAGATAAAATCTCTGATTTACTCGCACAACCTCCTTATGGTATTAAACAAGGGGCAATTCCTATTTTAATTGCAGCAGTAGTTCTTGATCATATCGATGATCTTGGCGTTTATCAAGACGGGACATTTATTCCTGTGCTAGGAGTAGAACATTTTGAGTTACTGGTAAAAGATCCTTCTCGTTTTGCGGTCAAATATTTTGAAGTTGTCGGTTTACGTTCAGCAGTTTTTAAAGAATTAGAGTCTATTTTACGTAACCCTAACCTGAAAAAAACAGGAAAATTGCGCAATGCAACCCTATTAACCGTGGTAACTCCTCTTTATCAGTTTGTTAAAAAGCTTCCTGCTTACACTAGACAAACTCAGGAATTAAGCAAGGAAGCATTAGCGGTACTCAAAGCCTTACAACAAACTATTGAACCCGATGAATTAATCTTTACTCAGCTTCCTCTTGCTTGTAATTTAGCCCCAATTGCTAGAGAAGATCATCATGATCAAGAAATTGCTAAAACTCTCCGTAGCAGATTAACTAAAGCCTTACGAGAAATTTATACCGCTTACGAAAAGTTATTAAGCAACTCTCAAAGCTTATTGTATGATGCTTTTGGGGTAGGAAGTAAGGAAACACAGTTAAGGGAAGATTTACGATTTAGAGCAAAATATTTAGCAGGAAAATGTATAGAACGTAATTTAAGAAGTTTTGTTCAAGTTGCCCTGGATGAGGATAAATCTGATAGCGAATGGTTAGAAGCTTTACTCATGGTAATAGCAGATAAACCCCCTGAATCATGGACAGATGAAAATGTAACCGCTTTTGAGATTAAGTTAGCAGATTTAGCGCGCCGATTTAAGAATATAGAAGCATTGCAAGATGAAACAAATAATTTAACCAATGTAAATGTTGGATTTAATAGTAAGCGAATCACTGTTACTAATCCTGATGGAGAAGAAATTCATCGTCTGGTTTGGGTTGATAATACGAATCGAGATACAATCGAAGAATATGTTGAGCAAATTTTAAATATCTTGCCCGATAATGAACAAATCCGCCAAGGAGTATTAGCAGGGTTAACCGAAAGGATCTTAAATAATCAGTCAGCAAAACAAGACAAAGAGTCTCAAAGGAATTGAATTTATTAAACCTAAACCCCACTCATTCCCAATCTAAATGTATGACGATATCTGTAAATTCCTGGCTAAAAACTTTAGTAGGGATTTAGCCCAATGGTTGATAGGTGAATCTATATCTCTGACAGAAATTCAACAAAGCTGAACTTAATGTAGAACCAATTCGCGCCGATAGTTTAATCTTTTTACAATCGGAAGATATTATACTCCACATTGAATTTCAAACCTCAGCTAGTGATAATATTCCCTTTCCTATGGCTGACTACTTCTTGAGGATTTATCGTCTTTTTCCACAAAAACGGATTTATCAGGTAGTAATCTATCTGCGTCAGACTAACTCGGAATTAGTCAAGAAAGATACTTTCAATTACCTGAAAATGCAACATCAGTATAATGTGATTCGTCTATGGGAAATACCAACAACAGATTTATTAAACTCCCCTGGATTACTACCTTTTGCGGTTTTATCAGGGGGAAAAAATCCTGAACAGGTATTGGAGACGGTAGCTAAAAGAATTGAAACCATAACAGATACTAGAGAAAGAAATAATTTAGCAGCATCCACAGCAATTATTGCAGGTTTGGTTTTAGATACAATGACAATAAAGAGATTATTGAAGGAAGAGATTATGAAAGAATCAGTAATTTATCAAGAAATAGAAGCGATCGGCGAAGCTAAGGGTTTACAACAAGGGTTACAACAAGGGTTACAACAAGAAGCGGCTAACCTAATTCTCAAATTACTAAAAAAACGTCTAGGGGAAATTTCTGAAGAGTTAACCACACAAATTAATAGTCTTAGTGTAGAAAAATTAGAAAGTCTCGGAGAAGCTTTGTTAGATTTTAACACTCAAGAGGATTTAGTTGATTGGTTGAAGCAAAATTAATCAGCCCAAAAAAACTTGGTCTTCTGAGGTTAACTTAGATCTTGTATCTGAAGGCAAAAGTTGCTGGTTGAGGTAGGGTGTCGGGGATTTTTTTCAGTATTTATACTTATAGTGCGAGTATGTTGCTCGCTTATATTTAGTTTGGGCGTTGAGGAAACCAGAGTACAGCCCTGATAATCCCTTGAGAAATTGATCGTCCTGTCACACCCTTAGTTATTTAATTCAGCTAAAAAGTAGGGTATATGAAATTTTCTAAATTTTTTTGGTAAAACTGTTAATTGGTTCTCTTTTTCGGGAATAATACAGTTATAAGTGAAAAACAATTATTTTCAATGCCAAAGCAAAAAGTCAGACATTTACTAGGTATTTCAGGTGGGAAGGATAGCGCAGCCTTAGCTATTCTACTCCATAAAGAAATTCCCGAGATGGAATATTTTTTTTGTGACACTCATAAAGAATTACCAGAGACATATGAATTTCTGGATCGTCTCAAAGCTAGATTAGGTATCAAAATTCACTATTTAAGTGCAGAAAGAGGTTTTGATCATTGGTTAGCCATTCATGATGGTTTATTACCATCTCCTAAGATGCGCTGGTGTACAGTCAAAATGAAAATCAAACCCCTAGAAGATTTTGTAGGAGAAGATGAAGCCATTAGTTATATTGGTATTCGCGCTGATGAAAATCGAGAAGGGTATATTTCCACCAAACCCAACATTAAACCAGTATTTCCCTTTAAAGAAAGAGGATTAGTTAAAGCCGATATTATTCGCTTACTCGAAGATAGTGGCATTGGTTTACCCGATTACTATCGCTGGAGGAGTCGTTCAGGCTGTTATTTCTGCTTCTTTCAACGCAAGTATGAATGGGTGATGTTAGCCCAAGAACACCCCGACTTATTCGCCCAAGCGGTTGAATATGAATCAAATCACAAAGACGGGAGAACCTATACTTGGACAGAAGGGGAAACCTTACTAGAACTTTTGCAAAGAAAAGAAGAAATTATCGCTAACCATGAAAAAGCGATGCAACGTGAACAAAAAGCCACACCCAATCGACCTTTAGCAGAAGCATTAGAACAAGTATTAGAAACAGAAGATGAGGAATTACCCTGTTTAATCTGTCATTTGTAAAGGAGTATTAATTGAACTTTAATGATTTACTGCTGAAAGCAGATGAAAAGACATTACAGCAATTATTAGGGAATGCAACTTTTAAACTATTGAAACTTTTAGAACCTGATTTAAACCCTAGTAAACTAAGAGAAATTTTATTAACTCTTTATACTCCCGCACAACTTTTACTGTCTAAAAAAAAGCGGGACTTACTGTTTGATTTAATCACTCCTGAACAAGGAAAAATACTTACTGTTCTTCTAAATGCACCTCAAGCTAAAAATGACTATCTAGCTTTAAAAAAACTGACAATTAAGGATAAATCAGAAAGCAAAAAATACTTATTAAACTTTTTTGAGATAGCTAATTATCCTCAAGAAAAAAATACCATAACAATACCATCAACCCAAGAAAATACTCCTAACTATGCTTTATTTACTCATCAAAGACAAGCAGCTAAAAAAGTTCAAAACTATTTAAGTAAATTTCCTCGTCGTGTTTTACTTCATTTACCTACAGGTGCAGGAAAAACTCGTACCGCCATGAATATCATAGCAGATCACCTTAGAAATAATGAACCAACCCTAGTAATTTGGTTAGCATATAGTGAGGAACTATGTGAACAAGCAGTCACAGAATTTCAAAAAGCCTGGAGTTTTTTAGGCAATCGAACTATTTCTACTTATCGTTTTTGGAGTAGCTATAATTTAGACTTAGAACAAGCCCAAGATGGTCTAATTGTAGCAGGATTAACTAAAGTTTATAACGCTCTTAAAAAAAGTATTAATTTTATCAATCAACTAGGGAGAAGTTGTTCATTAGTTGTCATCGATGAAGCCCATCAAGCGCTCGCTCAAACTTATAAACTAGTACTCGATGCTTTAGTTATCCCCTATGAAAACACAGGCTTATTAGGATTAACCGCTACTCCAGGACGCAGTTGGGTAGATATTGATCAAGATGCAGAATTAGCTAAATTCTTCGCTAAACAAAAAGTTACTTTAGAGATTGAAGGATACCCAAACCCCATCGATTATCTAGTTGACCAACAATATTTAGCTAAAGTTAATTATCGTCCCTTATTATCTACAACAGGTATCAAACTTAGTCCACGAGACTTAAATAAAATTAAGACAGCATTAGACATCCCTCCATCTATTCTTAATTCCTTAGCAGAAGATGAACAACGCAACCTCAGCATTATTCAGACAGTAGAAAAATTAGCCCAATATCATCAACGAATCATCGTTTTTACTATTTCTGTTGAACACGCCCATCTGATCAGTTCAATTTTACGGTGGAGAGGATTTGACGCTAATTGTCTAACTGCAAATACCCCCAAACCAGAAAGAGAACAGCTAATTAATAGCTTTAAAGACGAAACTAAACAACCCAAAATCTTGTGTAACTATGGTGTTTTAACTACAGGCTTTGATGCACCTAAAACTAGTGCTGCTATTATCGCGCGTCCTACTAAATCCCTGGTACTCTACAGTCAGATGGTAGGGAGGGCGATTCGAGGTGTCAAAGCAGGAGGAAACGCTACAGCTGAAATTGTTACGGTTATTGACCCTCAATTACCAGGTTTTAGTTCAGTAGCAGAGGCTTTTCACAATTGGGAAGATGTTTGGTGATATTTAACTAATTAAACAATTTTCAACTTATTTAGGAGACTAACTCAATGACTAACTTTCATAATATCGTCCCTCCTCATCTAGTAATCCAAGCGATGCGTGATAATGGCTATAAAAATGCGGCTTACGCTTTAGCAGAATTGATCGATAACGCTATTCAAGCCGGAGCATCTCAAGTAGAATTACTCTGTGGAGAAAAGAAACAACAGATTGAACAAAGAAAGCGTCCTCGAATTGACCAAATCGCTGTTTTAGATAATGGTTGTGGTATGGATGCTAAAATTTTACGCCTTGCTCTTCAATTTGGCAACGGAACTTATTTAGAGGAAAGTAAACATACAGGTATTGGACGTTTTGGTATGGGTTTACCTTCTTCTTCTATTTCTCAATGTCAACGGATAAACGTTTGGTCATGGCAAAATGGGGTAGAAAATGCTCTCTATACTTACCTTGATTTAGATGAAATTAATAGGCAACAAATGAGCGAAGTTCCTGAACCTATTTATAAACCAATTCCTAATATCTGGTATCGAGTTGGTAATCATTTTGGTCAAACTGGCACATTAATAGTCTGGTCACAAATAGATCGTTGTCTATGGCGAACAGGCAAAGCAATTATCGATAATTCTGAACTTTTAATCGGGAGAATGTATCGTAAATTTATCAATAATAATCAAGTCAATATTCGGATGGTAGCCTTTGATTTAGACGATGTAAATAAGATAATTTACGAAAAAAATGCCCTACCTAATGATCCTGGTTATTTAATGGAAAAAACCTCTTGTCCTCCTCCTTTTGATAATCAAGCGATGTTCCAACCTTGGGAGGGTGATACTTGTTATGAAGCGACTTTTGCTGTTAACTTTAAAGGTAAACAACATGAGGTTAAAGTGCGTTTTTCCTATGCTAAAGAAGAAGCGCGTCAAACTGAATCAGGTTCTAATCCAGGTAGTACCTCTTATGGAAAACACGCTAAGAAAAATATTGGTATTTCTATTGTGCGTGCAGGTAGAGAATTAGAACTTGATACAGGAGTAACTAATGGTTATGAACCAACAGAAAGATGGTGGGGGGTTGAAGTAGAATTTCCTCCAAGTCTTGATGATCTTTTCGGAGTTACTAATAATAAACAATCTGCACGAAATTTTACCGAGATTTTGCAGACAGATATTAAGTCTTTATCAGATGATGCTCAGAGTTTTAGTAAACTTAAAGAAGAGTTACAACAGAATGAAGATCCCAAAGAACCTCTGCTAGAAATAGCCCATAAAATTAATAGTCAATTAAGGATAATTCGTGGCTTATTAAAAGCACAAACTAAAGGAACTCGTAGCGGTGAAAAACGCCATGATCCCTATAAACCGCAAAAAATAGCTACAAGCGTTACGAAAGAACGTAAATCAGAAGGTTATCAAGGTAAAAGTGATCAAGATGAAAACTTACCTCAAGAAGAACGCAAACAAGTAATTAAAGAAACTTTACTAGAAGAGGGAATCAGTGAAAAACAAGCGGAGTTATTAGCAGCAACTACAGTAGAAAATGGCTTAAAATATCAATTTGCCAAAGGGTATCTTGACAGTCCAGCTTTTTTCTCTGTTAAACCAAGAGGTGGGGTAATCCTTATTACGTTAAATACCGATCATCCTGCTTATGACAATTTAGTAGATCTTTTAGAAAAAGATGTAGAAACAGATGATTTAGAAACCTTGCGTTCTCGATTAGTTAATGCTTTAGATGGGTTAGAATTATTATTAATGGCTTGGGCAAGATACGAAGATGAACAACCAGATGGCGAACGTAAAAATAAAGTTCAAGAAACCCGAATTGATTGGGGAAGAATTGCTAGAAGGTTTTTAGAAAATAAAGCATAGGTATGAGTTTACTGTGGCAAAAAATCGAAAATTTAAGTAAAAATGCCCAAAGAAAAGTTATTCTCGCTGCTCCTTTTATTAAAGTATCTGTCTTAAAACAAATCTTTAGTTATCTCAATCCAGGAATCAAGATTGACTGTGTAACAAGATGGCTACCTGAAGATATCTTAACAGGAGTTTGTGACTTAGAAATATGGCAAGTAATTCAAGCTTACCCCACTGCTTCTTTGTGGCTCAAAAGTGATTTACACGCTAAATATTATAGTTTTGATCAGCGATGTTTAGTGGGTTCAGCTAATTTAACTGCAAAAGGACTAGGTTTAGCTAATTTAGCTAATTTAGAACTGCTGGTTCAATTGTCCACTAATGAGCCTTATTTACAAGACTTTGAACAGGAATTATTTACAGGTGCTCTAGAAGTGACTGAGGATTGGTTTGATTCTTTTCAAGAAATGATAGTTAAATTAAAAGACATAAACCTGACTATTCCTTTAGCTGTAAATCAGTTAGTTATTGAGTCAACAATTTCTACTATTCCTTCAGAAGCTTGGCTACCTAAACTGAGAAATCCTGAAGAACTTTATCTAGCTTATTGTGGAGATTGGGATAATTTAACTACCATTGCTCGTGAAGCTGCAGAAAGGGATTTAAGTTCTCTGGCTATTATTTCTGGTCTCTCGAAAACAGCGTTTAAAGATTATATTGGAGCACTTTTATTGCAAAAACCAATTATTCAGCAACTAGATGTTTTTGTCAAAACTCCACAAAGATTTGGGGCTATTTGTAATTTATTGGCTTCTCTTCCTTGTCAAAATTTGCCTGATTTTAACCCTCAAAGAAACTGGCAAACCTTAATGCGTTGGTTACTATATTATTTGCCCGATCGCTATGGTGTTTCTATTCCTAATCACTCTGAAATTTTCTATCGCATATGACAACTAATCCTATCTATCTTGATTATCATTCAACTACTCCAGTTGACCCGAGAATCGCTCAATTAATGCTCTATTACCTAACTACTGCTTTTGGTAATGCTAGCAGTATTGATCATACCTATGGTGATGAAGCCGAAAAAGCGGTTAAAATTGCTCGTGGGTATATAGCTGATTTAATCAACGCTTCACCGAAAGAGATTATCTTTACCGATGGTGCAACTGAAAGTCTTAATTTAGCTATCCAGGGTACAATCAGGAGCAAATCTCCTCAAAAACTATCCCGTATTGCTCTTTCTCCTTTAGAACATAAAGCGGTAATAGATACCTGTGTAATGTTGCAAAAAAAAGGACTAGCTGAACTTATTTATCTGAAAGTAGATCAATTAGGGAGAATAGATTTAAAACACCTGGAGACTGTTTGTCAACAAGGTCTTGATCTACTTTGTGTTATGGCTGCTCACAACGAAATTGGCAATATTTACCCGATCGCCACTATCAGTCAAATTGCCCAAAAATATCATATTCCTTTTCTCTGTGATGCTTCCCAAGCAGTAGGTAAAATTCCTCTTAATTTTCGCGATTGGGGGATAACTTATTTAAGTATTTCTGCTCATAAATTTTATGGTCCTAAAGGAATTGGCGCATTAGTGGTGAAAAAAGGTTATAGTCTCGAACCGATTATTTATGGTGGGGGTCATCAACAGGGGAAGCGATCGGGTACTCTCAATGTTCCTGGTATTGTGGGTTTAGGGGAAGCTTGTCGCTTACGTCAATTAGAAATGGAGGAGGATGAGAGGGCGATCGCCTCTAAGCGGGATAGGTTACAAGCTTACTTACAAAGTAATATTCCTGAGTTAGTGGTCAATGGTGACACTAACCATCGTCTCGCAGGAAATCTGCATATTTCTGTACCAAATATTCCTAATAGTGCAGTTATTGCGCGAATTCGTTCTCAATTAGCTATTTCTACGGGCGCTGCTTGTACATCAGGTGTCCCGAGTCCTTCCCATGTTTTACGAGCAATGAGATTACCTGAAGCAGTTATCGATGGCGCTTTACGCATTGGTATTGGCAAGTTTACCACTGAGGAGGAGATCCACCAAGCAAGTATAATTCTTGAGAGAGCAATTAAATTAGTAATTTTTTCTTAATTCTATTCCCAAAAAATGTGTTAAGGTTTTAGCCATTTTTTCTACTTCTAGTTCAGATGTAGAGTAATTTATCTCTTTTTTTGTCCCATCAGGTAAAACCAGAAAAGATGTATAACTTTTATTGCCATCACTATATTCTTCACGTTCCATGACAACCGCTAGTTGAACAAGAAAAAATTCTTGACATACTTTTTGTTTTTGCGTTAAAGAATTAATAATAGCTACTTGAAACATCTTCTTATTTTTATCTAAAATGAAAAACTTTTTAAACAACCAATGCTTAATGAACAAAAAATCTATACAGGAGAAAATTAGGAGAAAAACTATTAACAATTTTAAGACACTAGTGGCAAAATTATCATTACCAATTAAGAGTAGTTTTTCCTGACGAAAAGAATTATGAATAAAATCATTTAACTCGTGATTTAACTTGTTAGCGTTTGTTAGGAAGTGATAACTTTCTAGTGGATAATCACCTTGACTTCCTGATAAATAAATAACATGATAAAAATTCTCACCTGAGCTAAGATTTGTTCTGGCAACTCTGGCATTTTGAACTTCTGTAATCAGTCTTGGTTGAGTTGAAATAAGACCCATGAGTCTAGAATATTCTACAGTACAGTCAACTCGTTCTGGGTTAAGTTTTTGACAGGTTATGGTTTCTGTTCCTGAGCGCCAAAGCATGATTATTAACAACAATACTAAAATAGATACAATTGTGTGTATAACCAGAAACACAACAGGTGGGAATGAGAAACTTTTTTCTCTAAATACAAGTTTTCTGGATGTATGTTCGGTTATTTCTATGAATGTTTTTTTTCCTTCTCTAAATGTTTTCTTTTTTTCTACTAAGCCATTTTTTCTTAATTCTATTCTCAAGAAATCAGTTAAAGTTTTAGCAATTTTTTCTACTTGTTCTTCATCTGAAGAAGAGTCTATTTCTGTTCTTGTTCCATCAGGTAAAATTAGGTAGAGATAATAAGTTTCATCTCCAGCACTATCTTTTTCAGGTTCTATCAAAACTTCCTGAATTTGCTCAAGGAAAAATTCTTTCTCTATTCTCTGTGTTTTTTTGAATTCATTAATTATAAATATTTGCAAGATATTCTTATTTTTATCGAAATGTATAACTGTTTGAAAGTATTTATTAATACACCAAAGGTTGGCATATACTATAAATATCAGATAAAGAATAGTCAAAAAAGATAATAGTATTGTGGTTACTACTCCTGAAGTCCAAGACCTAATAAAAGAAGCAACAGGAAAAATAATAAAGAAGAATGGAAATGGTACTATAAAAGCATTTATGAACATTAAAAAATAAGTAATAGAGACATTTCCATACTCTTTAAGTACAAGTTTTTCAGATGTGTGTTCGATAATTTTCATAAAGAAATCCTTGTTAGTAATTTTTTCTTAATTCTATTCCCAAGAAATCAGTGATAGTTCTAGCAATTGTTTCTACTTCTACTACTACTACTACTTCTTCTTCTTCTGATGAGAAGGAAGAATCTATTCGTTTTTTTGTTTCATCGGGTAAAATTAGGTATAAAACGTAAATATCAGGGCCATGAATATTTTTTTCAAGTTCTATAACAACTTTCTGAATTTGCTCAAGGAAAAACTCCTTAGCTATTTTGTGTGTTCTCTTTAAATTCTTAATAATAACTACTTGACAAATATTCTTATTTTTATCAAAAATTATCATTTCTTTAACTATAAAATTAAAAATACACCATAAGTCGAGCAATAATAGAAATAAAATCAAATAAAATAATGTACTAACTGTATTTAAGGTTTGGCGAAGATTATCATTTTTTATAACTAATGGCTGATTTTGATTACTAAGGTTTTGATTATTAATAAAATGATTTAACTTATTAGCATCTGTTGGAGAATTATTCTGTAATTGATAATTACCTTGACTTCCTGATAAATAAATAACATAATGAACACTGTCATCTTCACTATCAGTTTTTTCCTTGACGATAACTTCTTTGACTCCAGTCATAAGTCGTGGTTGAGTTGAAATACGTCCCATGAGTTTAGAATACTCTAAAGTACAGTCAGCTTGCGCTATGTATAATTTCCTACAGGTTATAGTTTCCACTCCTGAGTTCCCAAGTAATATAATAGATGCTAAAAATAATGCACACAACAAAGAATGAAAAGTCAGGAACAAAACAGTAGGAGCACTTTCTTCTTTAAGTACAAGTTTTCTGGAGGTGTGTTCAATAATTTTCATGGTTTTATACTTCTCGAAGAAGTAAAGAAGGTTTATACCAGGATAAATTGAGCGATTTTATTGACTGCTTCTTGAAGGGTAGCTTCTGGTGTAACTAAAGCAAAACGGACATAACCTTCTCCTGACTTACCAAAACCCAACCCGGGAGAAAGGGCGACTCCTGTAGATTCTACTAAAGAAGTACAAAAGCCGACAGAATCTGTAGTCCAGGGCTCGGGTAATTTTGCCCAGAGATAGAGGGTAGCAGAGGGTGTAGGTACATCCCAATGGATTTGCTGTAAAGCGTTGACCAGAAAATCCCGACGACGTCGAAAGGTGTTAACCGTATCTTGAATAATAGCAGGAGGACTTTGTAAAGCTGTGATCGCCCCTTGGAGAATACCGCTATACTGATTAAAGTCGATAACTGCTTTGATTTTCTTTAAAGCTTGGATAAGTTGGGGGTTACCAATGGCATAGCCGATACGAAAACCTCCCATATTATAGGATTTAGAAAAGGTAAAAAACTCGATACTCAAGCTTTTGTGAGGATCTGCTTGAAGAATCGAGGGAACAGAGATATTTTCGTCAAAAACCATATCTAGGTAGGGAAAATCGTGGACTAAGACTAGATCGTGATGACGACAAAAATCTACAGCTTCGCTGAAGAAATCCAGTGGGGCGATCGCCGTGGTAGGATTATGGGGATAACTCAAAATCATCATTTTACTTTGAGCTAGTACCGTAGATGGTATATCCTTAAATATAGGTAAGAACTTATTTTCCTCTAATAGAGGCATAGTGTAAACCTGACCACCTGCGAGATATACGCCTCCTGAGTGAGAGGGATAACCTGGATCTTGTAGGAGGGCGAAATCTCCAGGATTAAGGATAGCTAAAGGTAAATGGGCTGTTCCTTCTTGACACCCAATCAGGGGTAGAACCTCTGTTTCGGGGTCAATTGCTATTCCAAACCTATTGCTATACCATAATGCCACAGCTTGTCTAAATGCTTGTGTACCGCGATGGAGTAGATAACCGTGAGTGTTAGAATCGGGTAAAGCTTGGGCTATTACTTTGATTACCTCTGTAGGTGCAGATAAATCAGAAGAGCCAAGGGAAAGGTCAATAATAGTTTTACCCTTAGCTTGGGCTTGGGCTTTAGCCTGATCCATATCGGCAAAAACGTTATTTTGCAGGTTATCTAAACGAAGTGCAAATTTCATTTGATTAGATATAGGGTTCAAGAAACCCTTGTAATTGTTGTTTAGTGATCGCCCCTTCGTGAGTAGCAATTATAGCTGCATTTTTAAATAATCTTAAAGCTGGTACTCCTTCTACTTGACAATGGGCGACAGCTGCTTGATTTTTGTCTATTTCTAGTTTAATCACTATAACGCGATCGCCGTATTCTTTACTCACCCATTCAATGGAGGGAGATACTAAGCGACAAGGACCACACCAAGAAGCCCAAAAGTAAGCCAAGACTGGTTGTTCTGATTTGATTACTTCTTGAAAGTTGGCTGAATCTTCGATTATTTGTACGGTACTCACGATAAGTATTTAGGTAGTTTTTTTTACATTTTAACAAAAATTAGCAGCTAAGGAAGCCAAGGATATTGACGAAAATCTGGGGGACGTTTTTCCAGAAAAGCTTGTTTACCTTCTGCACCTTCTGCGGTCATATAATAGAGTAGAGTAGCGTTACCTGCTAACTCTTGTAAACCTGCTTGACCATCACAATCGGCGTTAAAAGCTGCTTTGAGACAACGGATAGCGATGGGACTTTTGCTAAGTATTTCTTTAGCCCAATTAATTCCCTCGCTTTCTAGTTGTTCTACGGGGACAACGGTATTAACTAAACCCATAGCTAAAGCCTCTTGGGCGTTATATTGACGACAGAGAAACCAAATTTCCCTCGCTTTTTTTTGTCCTACTATTCTCGCTAAATAACTCGCCCCAAAACCACCATCAAAGCTACCCACTTTTGGTCCTGTTTGACCGAAAATAGCGTTATCTGCAGCAATGGTCAAATCACAAATCAAGTGTAAGACGTGACCTCCACCAATGGCGTAACCCGCGACTAAGGCGATAACTACTTTAGGGATGGATCTAATTAAGCGTTGTAAATCTAACACGTTGAGACGAGGTGTTCCCTCTTCGTCGATATATCCACCTGTTCCCCTAACGCTTTGATCTCCTCCCGAACAAAAGGCGTATTTACCGTCGGTGTGTGGACCTGCGCCAGTTAATAATACTACTCCTATGCTTTGGTCTTCTCTAGCGTCACAAAAAGCGTCATAGAGTTCCCAAACGGTTTTTGGTCTAAAGGCGTTTCTTTTTTCGGGACGATTGATGGTGATTTTGGCGATACCATCTTGTTTATGATAGAGTATGTCTGCGTAGGTTTTAACTATCTGCCATTGTGTTGTCATAGATTTTTACAATTATCCTTTATTCGTTCATATTACGATAAGTTGCCACCGCTGAAGGAGAAATACGATTTAAATAGCGGAAGATCCAATATTTGAGGATAGTATCTAAAATAACGGGAAAGGTAGCGATAAACAAGTAGTTAAATTCGCGATTTTCCGGTAAACCTAGATGTTCAGCGATTCTTTCTAAAACTATTTCCCAACCATGGGGAGAGTGGTAACCAACAAAAATATCTGTTAAGAGAATAATTAAGAAGGCTTTAGCTGAGTCACTTAATCCATAAACAACATCATCCATAAAAGATTTAACAACCGCTATATCTTTTTTACTAGTCACTAACATTAAAATAAACGCAATCAAAGAACAAAGATCAGCAAAAACATTAGCTAAAGCATTCGTACCTTTATTTTGATATTCTCTAGCGATTTCTTGGGCTTTTATTTCTAAGAGTTCTTCTTTTTGTTCTTCTGATAGTTTGCTTCTTGTCCCCATCAGTTCTTGAAAATGTAGTCTTTCTTCATAGGTTTGCAACTCTCTAAAGGCTTCTTCCTCGTATTCATAATTAAGAAACAATACTTCTTCATGATTGACACTATATCTTTCTACTAGAGGGTAAATAAAGAACTGTTTAGTAATTTGATGAGTCAATAAGGGAATAATAATTAAAAGCAAAAAGAATCTAACCGATATATAAGCTTTGTAACGAGAGCTACGGAATTTATTTAAGACTTGTTCTTCGGTTTGTTCTGACTGAGGATCTATTTGTTGTTTCAGTCTTTTTAAAGTTGTTAAAAAAGAACGTGGTAGAACACTAGTTTGATTAGCTTTTGATTCAAATTTTGGTTTAATTACCGTTAAACTTGTGTTAAGATTAAGAGGAGATATTCCCCGATAGCGGAGGAGGTAATAGTCAATTAATTTAAGTTTTTCTAAAACTTCGTAATTATCAGGATCTTGTTTAGCGTTATTAATTTTACTAAAAGCTTTGCTCATTTGGAATTCATTCAGACGAACTTGAGCAAAATTGAGATGACGCTTAATCTCCTTATCAAAATAACGTAAAACACTCTCACTATAATTACTAGAGTTATGAGAAACTTTTTTATTATTAAAATGATCCGATTCGATTGCTTTAACGATTAAAATAGACTGGTAAGCTTCCTCTAAAGCTCGATAGGGTTTATTAGCCAACCATTGTCTAGTATTATTAATAACATTGGGAAATTGCATAGAAATTAATTAGTGAACAATGTCTGATTCTTGTCTGTGGATTAGTGGAACAAGTCGCAGTGGTAAAACTACGCGCTTAGTCAAAGAATTCCAAAATTGGGTAAATAAGAAACTAGCTTATGATTCTAGCAAAAACTCACCTCAAAGTCGTTTAAAACCATTGACTAGTACTGCATTAGTATTAGCTAGCAATAGTGAACGACGCAATCATTTAACCGAGGAACTCTCTAACGCTGTTGGTGGTAGTTACCCTGTACTGTGTAAAACACCTCTAGGTTTTATTAGTGAGCAATTAATCTTATTTTGGCCCTTATTATTAAAACCCCTACAGCTAAAACCTCAATTCCCCTTAAGACTTCGTCCTGAGACAGAACAAGAATTAGCGACTTTATTATGGTGTCCTTACCTGAGTTTAGAGCAAAAACAACTAATGGGGGGTGAATCACGTCTAGTACGTCGTCTCTTAGATTTGTTACAATTAGCGGGAGCTAGTGGTACACCATTAGAGAGTATTCCCGAAATAGTTAATCAGGGTTTTGACTCCTCTCTAATAATCGAACCAGAATTAATTGGTAAGTTGTTATTAAATTGGCGTCAGTGGTGTTTAGAAAGAGGATTATTAACCTATGGGTTGATTTATGATTTATATTGGTCTTATTTATTACCTCAGCAGGAATATCGCCAATATTTAACTAAATATGAGGCTATTTTTGCTGATGATTTAGATGATTATCCCGCTATTGCTAGAGACTTATTAGAATTTTGGTTAGAGCAAGGTAAAGCAGGTATATTTACTTATAATCCTGCTGGTCAGGTGAGACAAGGGTTAAATGCAGATCCAGAATATTTACAAGGTTTGAGCGATCGCTGTGTTCAAGAAAAATTAGAAAGGGAGTTTCCCTATGAGATTGTATCTTTAGAAGACAAATACGAACATCAACTTTCTGAGCGTTGGCGACTAATACAGACAACTTCTAGAGCAGAATTATTACGTCAAGTCAGTGCAATAATTATCACCAAAGTAACTAAAGAAGGGGTAAAACCAGGAGAAATAGCGGTTATAGCACCAGGTTTAGACGAAATAGGGCGTTATACTTTGATAGAAATCTTATCTCATCATCAGATACCTGTAGAAGCTCTAAACGAACAACGTCCCCTGAGTAGTTCCCCCGTGGTAAGAGCTTTATTAACTCTCTTAGGGTTAGTATATCCGAGTTTAGGAACTTTAATCAAGACAGAAGCCTGCCGCGAAGCGGATCCCTTCGGGATCGCCGAGATGTTAGTAGTAATCAGCTCTAATCTAGATCCAGTCAGAGCAGGTTTACTAGCTGATTATTGTTATCAAGTAGATCCAGATAACCCCAAATTATTGCCAATAGAGGTTTTTCCCCGTTGGGATCGTCTCGGTGCGCGCGCTACTTATGGTTATGAAGGTATAATTAACTGGATTAGTCAACAAAAGCAACGGGTAGAGAGGGAAAAAATTACCCCAATCGGGATAATTAATCAAGGTATAGCAGATTTCTTTCGTAATAGAGAAGATCTCAACTACGAGAAACTAGCAGTCTTAAGAAAGTTTGTAGAAACAGCACAACATTATTGGGAAGTCGATCGCCGTTTGAGAGAAAATGAAACTAAAGGAAGAAGTTTAACAGAAACTATCGCTGATTTTAGGCAACTCTTAGGTAGTGAGACTATCACCGCTAACCCCTATCCTAGGTTAGTAACTAGTAATGAACAGGGTAAGATAACACTAGCGACGATTTTTCAATATCGTTCCCTTGGTAGTCAACACCGTTGGCAATTTTGGTTAGATATAGGATCTCCCTTATGGAGTAAAGGTGGTTCAGCGATGTTATGGGGTGCCCCCTTATTTTGGCGTTCCCCCAACCCCCAAGCAGAATCAGACTTAGATACAGAGAGACTAGAGAGAATTTTTCAAGATTTACAAGCAAGAGCAACCGAGGGTATCTATTTATGTCATAGTGAATTAAATATCAATGGTTCAGAACAGTCAGGTCCGTTGTTACCATTGATTTATAAAATATCACAATGAACTATTATGAGTTTACAATTAAGGGTTTATGTACCCGAACACCCATTAATTAAACACTGGTTAGCAGTAGCGCGCGATCGTTCTACTCCTTCAATACTATTTAAAACTGCGATGAATGAATTAGGACGTTGGTTAACCTATGAAGCTACCCGTCACTGGTTACCCACCCTAGAAACTACCGTAGAAACCCCTCTGAGTGAATCGGAAGCTACCCTGATTAATCCTGAAATTCCCATCGCAGTTGTCCCCATTTTACGAGCAGGTTTAGCTATCCTAGAAGGTGCACAAAGTTTATTACCCTTAGCTTCTATTTATCACCTAGGGTTAGTCAGAGACGAAGAAACCCTACAACCTAGTTGTTATCTCAATAAACTTCCTGATACTTTTAAGAGTGAGACTAGGGTGTTAATTTTAGAGCCAATGTTAGCCACAGGAGGTTCAATTATGACAGCGATGTCAGAAATCACTAGTCGTGGAGTTGATCCCGACTTAATCCGTATTGTTTCTGTAGTTGCTTCGCCACCTGCACTGCAAAGTCTTAGTCAAGCTTATCCAAGTTTACAAATTTATACAGCGACGATTGATCCAGGGATTAACAGTCGGGGTTATATTGTTCCTGGGTTAGGAGATGCAGGCGATCGCGCTTTTGGCACTTAATAGCTAAATTGTTACGTCTTGTCAAGATTGCTGGGAAGATTAGCTAATTATAGAGCTGACTCTAATCTTAAATTTAAGCTACTTATCGGTAAAACGAAACATTTTAAAGACATTATTGATTAAATCCTTAAAATGTGATAGTCTTAAAAAGATCGGTATTGCACCGTGCTTGAGGCGCTAAAACAAGTGGGAGTGCTTTTAGCCCAAGACTTGTTATTAAAAAGCTTTCTCAACGTCTCCCCAGACGTAAAATTGTCAAACAGGAAGTGCTAGAAAAGTTTTTCTAGCTTTGAGGGATACCTCCTTTTGAGTAGAAATACTTAAAAGCTATTGCTGGTAAAATACGGCTTTGTGTCGTGTTTTATCGCCTAAATGTATCAGAAGAATATTTTCATTAGGAGTTTAGCCATGGCTATATCAGATACCCAAGTTTACGTTGCTTTAGTGGTAGCTTTAATTCCCGCAATTTTAGCTTTCCGTTTATCTACCGAACTATATAAATAATTGAGTTCCAGGAGGGTTAATCAACCCTCCCTCAAGGTTGATGTTTTAAACAACTTGACAAGATTAATTAACTATGGTTAAAAGATTGTTTAGAATCTCTCACACACATCAACTACCTTACAATGAACGCACAGCAACCTTGGTCCTTACCTCCCGAAAAACCCAAGCAAAAAAGACGTAGAAGCTATGATCAACAAAGTCAAGCGCAAAAAGCTTTAGCTAAAGAAGTCAGCGCTAAATTATTTGTTAATACTATTTTAACCTTAATAACTACTGCTAGTTTAGTCAGATTAGTTCCTTATTATTTATCCCAACAAGCTAAATTACAAGAAGTAAAAGCAGAGATTCAAGACACCCAAACCAGAGTAAATCAACTAAACCAAGAATTTAGCTATTACTTTGATGCTCAACAATCTCAATCTTTAATTAAGAGATATACTGTCAAAGTAGATCCTAGTGAACTGCGTCTTTTCTTAATCAGGGAAGATGCTAATTTAAACGACGAAGCCAAGTAAATAAATGCTTTAAAAATCTTTGTATCAATAAATTTTGAGAATATTTTTCTTTAGTCAAACTAAGTGCAACCTTACTATTAACCTCTGCTAAAGTAGGGTAAATATGAATACCACTCAAAGCCGAGATTTTTAAACCATTAGACATAGCTAAAACGATTTCGGCGATTAATTCTCCAGCTTGAGGACCTACTAAATGTGCTCCGAGAATTTCGCCATTATTCCTAGTAATAATCTTAACAAATCCCGAGGTATTCCCTTCGGTTTGAGCGCGATCGACTTCTGCAAATGAATGTTTTAAGATATAGACATCATTACCATAGAGTTGACGCGCTTCTTGTTCACCTAAACCAACCCTAGCTACTTCAGGATCAGTGAAAGTCGCCCAAGGTATAACTCGATAGTTTATTTTACTCAAGGGTAAAAACAGAGCATTTTTAATCACCACAGTAGCTTCTAAAGCAGCTACATGAGTAAAACGATAACCTCCAATCACATCACCACAAGCGTAAATTTTCCGGTTAGTGGTTTGTAATTTCCGATTAACTTTAATCCCATCTTGGTTAAATTCTACTCCCGCGCTAGGTAAATCTAGGGATTCTAGGTTAGGGAGACGTCCTGTAGCCACCAGAATAGCATCTACAGTAATAGTAGTAGAATCAGTAACTAACTCTTTTTGTCCATTAACCAGATTAACCCGTTTAACCCGAGTTTCTTTAAGGATAGTTATACCCTCTTGGCGTAATTGTTCTTCAACAACTCTAGCTACTTCGGGTTCTTCTTTACTTAAAAGTTGTGCATCAGACTGAATAATAGTAACTTTAATCCCGAGACGATGCAAAGCTTGTCCTAATTCACAACCAATTGGACCTCCCCCAATAATCCCTAAAGAAGAAGGAGGGTTAGTGAGTGAGAAAACCTCCTCATTAGTCAGATAACCCGCCTCTACCAGTCCAGGAATGGGGGGAATAGCGGGACGTGAACCAGTAGCTATGACGAAAGCTCTAGCGGTGAGTTGACGCTGATTAACAACAAAGGTTTGAGAGTTAATAAATTTCCCCGAACCAAAGATCACCTCTACTCCGAGATTTTCAAATCTAGTGGGGGAGTCTTGGGGTTCAATAGTTGAGATAACTTCTTGAACGTAATTAATAACCTCAGTAAAATTAATCTCAGGGTTAGGGTTGTTAATACCAAAACGATGACTCTGATTAACTGTATAAGCGACACGGGAAGCGTGGATTAGGGATTTACTAGGTACACATCCATACCAGAGACAATCTCCCCCTAAGCGGTTTTTTTCCACTAAAGCGACTTTAGCTTTGAGTTGACTCGCAGCACTCGCGACTACTAGTCCTCCCGATCCTCCGCCAATAACTACTAGGTCATAATCAACCATTGGAAGCTCATTTTAACTGTTGCTGCTCCTGATTATAACCAAGATAAGGTACATTTAACTAAAGCTTGATTATCTTCTTTAAGCTAGATGACAGAAAAACTCAAAAAAAAGCAATCTAATTATCTTCTACTGATTCCTTATATAAGTCCTCAATTAGGTACTTTATTCAAGGGGTTTGCTTGTACTATTATATTTACCCTAGGTTGGCCAGCTTTAGCTTGGTTAGTGGGAGATATCAGTAAACATATTGGTAATAAAGATATCCAAGGGATGATGCAAGTCGCCGGAATTGGGGCCTTAATTCTGTTTATTCGAGCTTTGGTACAATATGGTCAAGATGTATTTATGGCTCAAGTTGCTCTCCAAACCGTTAGGGATCTTCGCGTTAATGTTTATCGTCACTTACATAGTTTGAGTCTAGATTATTTTGCTGCGAGTAAAACGGGAGATTTATCCTATCGACTTACTGAAGACGTCGATCGCATTGGGGAGGTGATTAACCAACTTTTCCACAGATTTATCCCTTCTGTTTTACAAATAATCGCTGTCTTGACTTATATGTTTTACCTGAATTGGAACTTAACTCTAGCGGTTTTAGTTGTAGCCCCTTTAATGGCTTTATTGGTTACTGTTTTTGGGGCAAAGTTATTAAAATTTGCGCGACGTAGTCAGGGAAGTACTTCTAATTTATCTTCATTACTAACAGAAGTTTTTAGTGGTATGCGATTAATTCAGGCTTTTAACGCTCATGAGTACGAAATAGGACGTTTTGAGCGTGAAGCTGAAGAAAATCGTCAGATTAGTATGTTAAGGGAAAAATTTAAGGCTTTTCAGTTGGTGCTAGTAGGTTTTTTAGAGGGAATGAGTGTAATCCTTTTATTCTTCCTAGCAACTCTACTGATAGCCAATACTGATTTTACAGTAATTGATTTTATTGTATATGTAACCGCTGTGTTTATGCTAATTGACCCCATTACGATTACTACCAATAATTATAATGATTTTAAACAGGGTGAGGCTTCTGTAGATCGCATTTTTGAATTGTTCGCGATTCAACCCCAAGTCTTTGATCAACCAGAAGCAATTACCCTACCTCCTATCAAAGGTCGGGTAAAATATCATAACCTCAGTTTTGCTTATGATTCTCATCAAAGGGTTTTAAATAATCTCAATTTTAGCGTTGAACCAGGAGAAATGATCGCTTTAGTGGGCTCTTCTGGTGCGGGTAAAACGACTATTATTAATATGCTCTTGCGTTTCTATAACCCTAGTGATGGTGAAATTTTAGTTGATAATATTGACATTTCCCAGGTTACCCTAGAAAGCTTACGCAGTCAAATAGGAGTCGTACCTCAAGAAACGATTCTTTTTTCAGGTACGATCGCTGATAATATTGCTTTTGGTTATAGTAAATTCGATTTAGCTGATGTAGAATATGCTGCTAAAATCGCTAATGCTCATGGATTTATTTCCGAATTTCCTCAGAATTATTATACTTATGTTGGGGAAAGAGGGGTTAATCTTTCTGGTGGACAACGTCAAAGATTGGCGATCGCCCGTGCTATTTTCCGTAATCCACGTATTTTAATCTTAGATGAGGCTACTTCTTCTCTAGATTCTGAGTCTGAAACCTTGGTACAAGAAGCTTTAGAGCGCATTATGGATAATCGGACTGTTTTTGTCATTGCTCACCGTTTAGCCACTGTTAGACGCGCTAACCGCATCTTAGTCTTAGAAAAAGGGCGTATAATTGAAGAAGGTACTCATCAACAATTATTAGCCCAACAAGGACGTTATGCTAGTTTCCATGCTCAACAGTTTTCTCGCTGATTTAAGCAGGAAACCAGTTTAACTCCTGTTTATACTTAGATAATTCTCGCAAGTACTCGGCTAAGTGTTTACCATTAAGAGGATTAAGTAGATAATTAGCCAATTCTTGTTCATAATTAGCAGAACTTACCCCATTTCCTGCTTGTTTACTCAGAGCAACAATAGGTACTTTCACTAAAGCAGGTATTTGGCGGATTTTTTTTGCCCATTTTTTCGCTAAGTCAGAAGGTATTTGACTGTGAATTAAGATTAAATCTAGGGGATTTTCCCATAATTTAGGAGTTAACGCTTCTGGTGTAGAAATACAGCTTAAAAAGACTCGATTGACAGTACATAGTTTTTGTAATTGTAATAATTCTGTCAAAGGTTGAGCTATCGCAATTACCCTCACTAAATATTCGTCATCGATATGATTACTACTATTACACAAATCACAATGAGGAATATCATAAGCTGAAGCTACAGGAATAGGAATAGGCAGATTACAGCGGGCACATTCTCCTATAAAAAAAGAACCATCTAAAAAGTCTTTAAAACGATATCTATCTCCTTGTAGATATAATTCTAAATAATCTTTTCTTTGACGCAGTTGTTGCCAAAATGCTATAAAATCTTGATGATAACCGCGATATTGATAAACCAACCCTTTAAAATAAAGTGGTCCAGAAACAGGACTAATAATTGTTTTACCTCTACTAATAAAATAAGCCATATAAGCCTGTAGTTGATCAAATGTCTTCAGGTTTTCCCATGGACTAGATTTGACAGGTTCAATTATGAGTTTTTCTCGGTTATTATACTCACTAAAAATTAGACTATTTTTACTTTGTTTTTGTCTATTATTTAAGGCGTTTTGAGCATCTTGTAGTAAAGTATCTGCTTGAGTATCACTCTGAGGAATTGTACTAGCTATCCCTAAACTAATGGTTAGATATTCTTTTTGACCAAGTTTAATTTGTAAAGCTTGTACTTGTTGACGCATTTTTTCGGCTAGTTTAACAGCTTTTACACCATCAAGACTAGGAAGAATAATGATAAATTCTTCGGCTTCATTTTTAACTATTAAATTTGGTTGCTCTTGACAAGTGCTAGTAATAACCCTAGCAATTTGTTTAAAACAAATTTTCTCATCTTGTTCTCCCCAAATATGTTGATATTTTTCCCAACCATCTATTTTACCGATAATTATCGATAAAGGTTGCTTTAATTGAGTCATTTCTTGCCATTTTTGCTGCAAATAACCTTCTAGTTGACAAGCACTTTTTAAACCTGTTAGTTGCTCTACACAGGTACTGTTTTCTAGCTTTTGATAGTCTGTTTTTAACTTATAAAAACTCTCTACTTGCTCAATATTGACGCCAATTTGTTTAGCGATAATAGAAAGGAGTTTTATTTCTGAGTCTTCCCATTGATGAGATTTAGCGCAGTGATTAACTAATAATAATCCCCAAAGTTTGGGCATAACGTGATGATCATCGGGTAAAATGATTGGAGCTACTAGTTTAGCTTTAACTTCAAAGAAAGACTCTAATAAATTTTCAATATGACTATTAATTTGGAGTTTTCCTTGCGTAAATTCGTTTAATTCTTGTTTAGTGAAAAAATGTCCCATCATCCAATCTTTCATGCTAGGATAATCAGGGTTGAGAGCTTCTTCTAAAACTTTTAATTCACCTGTCTTGGTGTATTTCCATAACATCACTCGATCAGCGTTAAGAGCTTCTTTGATGTCTGTCACCGTTTTTTTCCAGGTTTTACCTAGCAGTTGCCATGCTGAATCATCAGTAACTTGTGCTATAATATCTGGGGTATGGTTATGATCGCCAATTTCGTGACAAATACCATAGGGAATCTCTAAATGGCAATGACGACAATACCAAGATAGATTCCCGTCTATAATCTGACACAGAAGGGGTGAAGCGCAAAAAGGACATAGATGTTGACTAGACATAAAGATTAGCAACAACCTATAGTTGTTTATTAATTTTGTTTTATTAAACCAGTTAACCTTATTATCTAGGAAATCTAGGAAATATTACTGATAAATAGAAAATCTTATTATTAGTCAATAAAATTTTAAAAAAGTTAATAGTATTTTTAGGGCAATACTTTTAGTTGTATTTAGCTTACAAAAATAGCTTTTGACAATAAGGCTAGAATGTAGGTGAGACAAGGTAGATAAGGGGTAAAAGTAGATAAGGGAGAATATGAGACAATTTAATAAATTTTCAGGAATAATCATAGCCCTAATCATTATTTTATTATGGTCAGGTTCTCTATTATTATTTCTTCGGGGTAATCTTTCTCGATTTAATCTACTACAAATTGTGATAGGGATTTGGTGGCAAACTTTTTTATATACTGGTTTATTTATTAATGGTCATGAAGCTATTCACGGTTTAGTTTATCCTAGTAATCTTAAGTTAAATAATTTTATTGGTTCATTATCTGTTTCATTATATGCTTGTTTTGCCTATGATCAACTCAGGGAAAAGCATTGGTTACATCATCATTATCCAGCTTCTGAACTAGATCCTGATTTTCACGATGGCAAAAATAGCCAATTTTGGGCTTGGTATTGGCACTTTTTTAAAGGTTATTGGAGTTGGTGGAGAATAGGGTTATTAATAAGTATTTTTAGCTTAATAAGTTATCTAGTCAAAATTGCCCTTCTTCAACTAGTCTTATTTATTTTCTTACCATCTTTATTGAGTTCATTACAATTATTTTATTTTGGTACTTTTTTACCGCATCGTCATCATCAAGTTACAAGCACTTACCTACCAATGTTCTGGTCATTAATTACTTGTTACCATTTTGGTTACCATCAAGAACATCATGATCACCCCGAGATACCCTGGTGGAAATTACCAGATCTAATTAGTAATACTTGATAGTAGTGGTAAAATGATTCTCAGAAAAAAGTAATCTTAGCTGAAAATGACTAAATCAATCGTTGAACTTTTAGAAGAACTTCCTCAAGATAATCTAACTACCAAAGTCTTAAAAGCACTTGATTTTATTGTACCTGGTCAATGGGAAAATATTACTAATTTTGACCAAATGATTCAGTCTGAACTCAAAATTGAGAAACCCCAAAAAATCGCCAGGATTCGTCAAACAGCTATAGAATTGTACGAAGATAAAAAAAATGGCTATCAAACGGCGATTTGGTTATATCAAACCATCGATAAAACCGATAGAGTGATCGCTGCTGCTGCTTTAGCTGATAAAATTGGGGATACCTTTAGTTTTATTCCCTTTATAAGTAAACTCACTCCCGCTTCTGATACAGTGCAAAGCGTCGATTTAAAAATGAAGCTAGCTACAGAATTGATCGCTTACATGAAAATGAACGGAATTACCCTAAATCCTCTCAAATTTGGTCAAACTGTGGTAGAAAATTACCGTAATGAAGCCTTAATGCGTATGGTAGCTTTAGTCAGTATTGACGCTGTTTTACCTCTAGGTCCTGATTTCTTAAGAAAAATTAAAGCTAAAACCGATGCAGAAGAAAAATCGGTACTTGACAATAACCCTGCTAAAGGAGTAATTAAAGACTTAGTACCGGATCAAGATCCCCAGAATTTTATCGATCGCACTTTTGATAGTGTAGGTACATGGATGGATGGCTTAACTCAAAAATTTGGTTTAGATAAACAAATGCTCGGGAATAAATTCAGCAGTTTTGTCGAATTAAGCGATGATAAGTTAGACTATCTAGCTGCTTTTCTTGATGCTAGTACTAATATTATGGAACATACCGGAACTCAGACAGTAGCTCGCCATGTCATTCGACGTGCGTACAATCAATACCTCCAAGAGATAGCTAAATAATAGGGAACAGAGGAGGGAGTGTGGTTCGTGTGGGGAGAGGGAGGAGACGGGGAGACTTCGGAGTATAATATATAGGAATAATAACACCATTCAACCGTTCTACCTAATACCGAACCCCTAAACCGTTCCTCCTTTCCTCTTAACATGTGTGTGTGTTAAATTTTAAGTAAAATTAAGCCCTTAAGCAGCTTAAAATAAGAGAGGGAGAATAGTAGAGAGAGTGAACACAGAGAATGAACAAAACCATTATTGTGATTAATGCAGAAATCCAGGAAGAAGGCAAAATAGTACCTATTTCACCTGCAACAGAAACAATGGTTAGTTCTCTGAAAAAAGCGATTAACAGTAGTAAGATTAACACAGAAATTTGTATCATGGCAGCTGCTAGCTTATGGTCAGAATCTCTACCTCCTCAACCAGAAGAGACTATTTATTGTCCTTTAACTATAGAGTTACCAGAATCATTTGTCTTTCCCGCTCAAAGAATATATCAACGTTGTAAAAATGTAGTCGGTTTACGTCAGTGGGTAGCAACAGAATTAGGGTATAGAATCATCACAGAGAAATCGGGATATTCAGACTTTTGGTTACCTGTGATTGTCACCAGCAAAGGATTTATCTATGGAGAAGTTATCGGTGAAGGTGTTATCCCCTATTCCTGTGAACAACCCGTTGACTTACCCGATCAATTACGTCAACCTTTATATCAATTAGCTTACCAGCTTTTAAGTAATTTAGATGCTCCTAGTGCGGTGTATTTGTTACAATTTAGTCTCCAAGACGGAGAGATTATCTTTAATCGACTTTGGCCCTTTCCTGCAGCCCCTGCTTTAGCGAGTTTACGAGTACAAGAACCAGATTTATATACCTGTCATTGGTATTGTTTGACTAATCAACCTATTCCCGAAATAATCGTTAAATTGTTACAATAAAGACGAAATTATTGGGAAAAAAGGAAACAGCACAGATGCAAATTCAGACAACAACAACGCCTCAACTTGATTGGACTGGAGATGCTTTAGCCATAGGATTATGGGAAAATCAAACAGAATTGACTACAGAATTAGCTCAATTAGATAGTAAATTAGCAGGAGGAATTCAAGAGTTAATCGCTGAGACAGAGTTTACAGGAAAGAGTAATACTACAGCGGTGACTCGTATGGTCCCTAAAAGTCCGATTCGTAAACTGATTTTAGTAGGTCTTGGGGAAAAAGATAAAGCAACATTAGATACTCTCAGAAGAGCCACAGCAGCGATCGCCCGTGTAGCTAAAGCAGAGAAAATCAAAAAACTTGGGATTAGTTTACCATTCGTTAAAGATAACCCTTCTCAAACCGCCCAAGTAATCACAGAGGGCATAATTTTAACTCTACATCAAGATGATCGCTTCAAATCAGAGCAAAAAGCCGCAGAAGATCTCAAACTAACCGAAGTTGACTTATTGGGATTAGGAGAACAACCAGAAGCGATCGCCACAGCCCAACAGATTTGCGCAGGGGTGATTTTAGCCCGAGAATTGGTAGCAGCGCCAGCTAATATAGTTAATCCTTTAACCATGGCTGAAAAAGCCACAACAATAGCTCAAGAATACGGTTTAGAGTTAAAAATCTTAGAACAATCCGAATGTGAAGAATTGGGTATGGGTAGTTTTCTAGGGGTAGCCAAAGCTTCAGATTTACCCCCTAAATTTATTCACCTTACCTATAAACCTCAAGGTACTCCTAAACGGAAATTAGCGATTATTGGTAAAGGTTTAACCTTTGATTCAGGTGGTTTAAATATCAAGGGTGTAGGTAGTGGTATCGAGACGATGAAGATGGATATGGGGGGTTCAGGTGCTACTCTAGGAGCAGCTTTGGCGATTGGAGCACTTAAACCCGATGTAGAGGTACATTTTATTACAGCTGTAACAGAAAATATGATTAGTGGTAAAGCCATGCACCCAGGAGATATTCTTACCGCTTCTAATGGTAAAACTATCGAGGTGAATAATACCGACGCCGAAGGGCGTTTAACCTTAGCAGATGCCTTGGTATATACAGAAAAATTGGGGGTAGATGCGATCGTTGATTTAGCTACCCTCACAGGTGCTTGTGTAGTTGCTTTAGGAGATCATATCTCAGGATTATGGAGTACTGCTCCTGAAATTACTCAAGAAATCCTGACAGCAGCAGATTTAGCAGGGGAAAAATTCTGGGAAATGCCTTTAGAAGATGCTTATTTTGATGGCTTAAAATCTCCTCTAGCGGATCTGAAAAATACAGGACCTCGTGCAGGTGGAGCAATTACCGCAGCTTTATTTCTCAAACAATTTGTTAAGGAAACTCCCTGGGTTCATCTCGATATTGCAGGTCCTGTTTGGGCTGATAAGGATAATGGAGTAGATAATGCAGGGGCAACGGGTTTTCCTGTGCGTACCCTAGTTAATTGGGTTTGTGGTAGTTAAGTTCTGAAATTCCTCTAGGGATAACAGTTTAATGCGGGGATGATTAGCTATTGACGATCGCATCGCGGGGGTATTGTACCCCCAAGTAGCTAAAAATAAACCTACTCCCTCTAAGTTAGGCTGTTGTTCTACTAATTCTAGGGCTTTGAGTCTATCTTCGACAAACCAAAGCTGACTAGGTTGACAGTTATGTTTAGCTAACAACTGGGTTAGGGTTTGGTATTTAGGTTGTTTGATTTCTTTACCAATAATTGACTCAGGAGGTAGTTGTACTCCTACTTGCTCTAGTAAGGCTTTAATGAAGCGTCCTTCTTTGGTGCTAACGATATAGACCTCTATATCTCTTTCCTGGAGTAGAGATTTGACCTTATGGATTACTCCAGGATAAAATCGCTGTAAAGCTAACCAACTGTCTAAATCTGACGCAATTAGGCGATCGCGTACTTGATCTAAAGCCGTGGCGATCGCCCCTTTATCTAGATTTTCTTGAGTGACTATTGCTTTACTTACTGCTGACCAATTTTCTACTAGACTTGCTTCGGATATACCCAAAGTCAGAGCGCGTAGTAACAGCGGCATTTCCCAGCCCGTCTCAATAACAGGGCGTAAACGCCTAAAAGCTGGTTCAAGTTGAGAGTTAATTTCCAAACTATCCCAAATCTTTTGATAGGCTAGCCTACTACTATAAAAATATTCAGCTATCCCATCACAGAGGACTCCATCAAAGTCTAAAGCAAGTATTAACATATTAATTAGTCAATTCGGTATTAAACTCATTAAATGAGCGACGCTTTAATTGTACCGATTCGGAGCGAGGTAGTAAATCAAATACTTTCCTAAGCACATCATCTACCTCTTCATAGGGTATTTGTCCTTGGGCGTTGAAGACTACTTTACCTTGTTGATCAAGTATTACTGTTTGAGGGACTCCTCCTTGATAATAATAGCCTGGTTCAGAGGGACTATAGTTAGCTTTTAGGGGTAGGGCATCTACGGTTACAGGAATGATGCTAGCTGCTCTACCATAAAATTCTTGTATTCTTGAGACTACTATAGAATATTGTTTGCAATCGCTACTATCATCTACGTAGAATACTAGCACTGCGGGCATTTCCCTTTCTAGAGTTTGAGCTAAAGTCAAGCGAGGAGGTACTAAAGAACCATTACCCGCGTAGAGAATATAGATATTCCCATCATAGTTATCATCATTGATACCTGCAGATACAGGTGATTGTATCAAACAAAAACAACAGAGGATGACAATTAAAAACTTGATTAAATTCATTTGCTAATCGAGAACCTTCACATCTAATCTTCTCACAAACCAGCCTTAAAAAAATAACCCCTAACTTAGGGGCTATTAATTTAACTATTTAAAGTGTTTTTACAGAGCGTTACCACGAGGTAGAACTTCTTCAGGGAAGACAAATTGTTCGTGGGGTTGGTCAAATGGAGCCATCCAAGCTCTTAGACCTTCGTTTAGTAAGATGTTTTTGGTATAAAAGGTTTCAAACTCGGGATCTTCTGCTGCTCTGATTTCTTGGGATACGAAGTCATAGGCTCTTAGGTTTAATCCTAATCCTACTACTCCTACCGCACTCATCCATAATCCAGTTACTGGGACAAACAACATGAAGAAGTGTAACCAGCGTTTGTTAGAGAAAGCGATACCAAAGATTTGAGACCAGAAGCGGTTCGCAGTTACCATGGAGTAGGTTTCTTCTGCTTGAGTAGGGCTGAAAGCGCGGAAGGTATCAGCTTGATCGCTATCTTCAAACAAGGTGTTTTCTACTGTTGCTCCATGAATGGCGCAGAGTAATGCTCCACCGAGGATACCTGCTACTCCCATCATGTGGAAGGGATTTAAGGTCCAGTTGTGGAAACCTTGGAAGAAGAGGATAAAGCGGAAGATTCCTGCTACTCCGAAGCTAGGCGCAAAAAACCAGCTAGATTGTCCTAGAGGGTACATTAAGAAGACGCTGACGAATACGGCGATAGGTCCGCTGAAGGCGATCGCGTTGTAGGGACGAATACCTACTAGACGAGCGATTTCAAACTGACGTAACATGAAGCCGATTAGTCCAAATGCGCCGTGAAGGGCGACAAAGGGCCATAATCCTCCTAATTGACACCAACGGGTGAAGTTCCAGTTAGCTTCAGGTCCCCAAAGGAACAATAAAGAATGTCCCATGCTGTCTGCGGGAGTCGATACCGCTACGGTTAAGAAGTTACAACCTTCGAGGTAGGAGCTTGCTAAACCGTGGGTGTACCATGATGTCACAAATGTTGTTCCGGTTAACCAACCACCTAGAGCCATATAAGCACAGGGGAAGAGTAATATTCCCGACCAACCGATAAATACGAAGCGATCGCGTTTTAGCCAGTCATCGACTGAGTCAAACCAGCCTCTCTCTTGAGATACACGTCCAACTGCTATAGTCATAAAGTGTTTTCCTTGTTTTATTTTTGGACAAATAGGATAGCAATAACTCTCACAAAGCTTCTATTTTTGATTAGAATAGATCACAATTGTGAGAATTGTTTACTTTTCTTAACTTATCTTATCTTAGACCAAATTTTAAGAATTGTCAAAATTTTCACCAAATAAAGCTAAAATTTCTCTGTTGAGTTACTTTAAACTATGTTAACAATCGATGTAATGCTCAAAAATAGCCCCCTACCTCTTTCTGTGCAAAAAAAAGAAGCAGAAGTAGCCCAATCTCTTTACCAACAATTGCTAGAAGCGATGAAAAGTTCTGAGGTTACGGTAATTGAACTTAATTGTGAGAAAGAACCTAATAAAACCATCGCTATATTAAGCGATCAAATTAGTGCGGTAATTATGTCAGAAAAATCAGGATCAGCTAACGCTAGTAGAGGGGCTGGTTTCTTCGCTACCGTAACAGAATAATGAAAAATCCGGGTATAACAGTTAAGAATCTCAGCTTCAGTTGGTATCAGGGAGCAAAGGTGTTAGACTCTTGTTCTTTACAAGTTCCTCAAGGTGAGTTTTGGATGCTGTTGGGTAATAATGGTAGTGGCAAATCAACTTTATTACGTCTGTTGGGTGGGCTTTTAACACCTGATCACGGAGAGTTGGCTACTATTAAACCCCTCGGTTTTGTCTTTCAAAACCCCGATCATCAGTTGGTTATGCCTACTGTAGCTGCTGATATCGCTTTTGGGTTAGTAGAGGAGAATTTATCTATCTCTCAAACCCAAGCTAGGGTAAGGGAGGCTCTCACTGCAGTTAATCTGTTACACTTAGAAACTCGCCCTATCTACGCTCTCAGTGGAGGGCAAAAACAACGTATCGCTATTGCAGGGGCGATCGCTCGTCATTGTCAAGTTTTACTGTTAGATGAGCCTACCGCTTTATTAGATGGGGATACACAGTTAGAATTAGTCGCCGGAGTGCGTAATTTAGTTAAAACTCATGGTCTGACTGCTCTTTGGGTGACTCATCGTCTCGAAGAATTAGATTATTGTGACGGAGCTTTTTTACTAGCAGATGGTCGTGTGATCGCTCAAGGCGATCCTCAACCCCTCAAACAGCGCATGATCCAAATTACGGCTCTAGAATCCTAAAATTTTTGTTAAGATTGCAGAATCAGAGTTTTAAATAACTATTATATAATCTGCAAATACTATGAATTACTCAACTAGACAACCGTTGCTCTTAGTTGACGGTTACAACATCATTGGTGCTTGGCAAAATCTCCAGAGAACACGCGATCGCGATGGTTTAGAATCAGCTCGTCAAGATTTAATTGGCATCATCATTGACTATAGCGTTTACCAGGGTTTGAAAACTGAGATTATCTTTGATTCTCATTTACAGAGAACACCTAAACAAAAAGAACAACATGGAGCAAATGTATCGGTTTATTATACTGCTTTTGCTCAAACAGCAGACACCTATATAGAGAGGATTTGTGCAGCTTTTAGCCGTGCTCATCTTCCTACCATTCCTCGTCTGATTGTAGCTACATCAGATCGAGCCCAGAGACTAACTGCGGTTGGTTATGGTGCTGAATGGTTTTCCGCAGAAAAATTTAAACTAGAAGTAGAAGCTACTGCTTCTCAAGTAAAAAGAAAAAATCGCCCTAGGAATAACCCCAAAGGGCGTTTTTTAGTTAACAGTCTTGATCCGAAAACTCAAGCTTTACTCTCTCAATGGAGACACGGAAAATAATCAAAAAAATTTTTAGCAAAACTCTTGACATCTTTTTTAAAATAGCCTATATTAATAAAGGTGTGCAAGACAAGCCCCCATCGTCTAGAGGACTAGGACACCTCCCTTTCACGGAGGCGACAGGGATTCGAATTCCCTTGGGGGTATTAATTATATCAAAAAACTCATAGGAAGTGCAGGAAGAGGATTTCGAAGCGATACGCCACATGGTGCGCCAGATTTCTAAATCTTATATAGCACTGATTTAGGTTTAGGAAAAATGATTATGTTAGTCATCGAAGATCTGTATCAGAGGCCCTCTCGGCATTTACCTTACATATAGCGCTACGCACTCTTGCATTCATGCACTCATGCAGAGGAAGGCAAAAGGCAAGAGGCATTCATAAAGTATGATATATAGGAATAACAGCACCTAAAACCGTTCCACCGTTCCACCTAATATAGGTTTCAGGACTTGAAAATGTCAAACACTCCGGATGCGTACTGCTAGATCATAACTGGTATGGTTATCATTTTTTTGTAATGCAAAAGCATTGACAAACCTTTAATAAGCGTGTTTAGATATTGATGACTATCTTTGTTGAACATCTAAATGAGTGATTTACCTCTTCTAATTCATATTGGTTATCCTAAAACCGCTTCAAGTTGGCTACAAGCTGATATTTTTAATAATCAAAATACTGGTTTTTGCGTTCCCTGGTTAAATCAAGAAGGACTCTGTAACAAAGCTACTGATTTATTCATTAATTGTGATGTTTTTTCCCAAACAGCTGCTGCTGATTTTTTCCTACCTCCTTTGACAACAATAGATGAACAACTTATACCCGTTCTTTCTAACGAGTTTTTAAGTGGTTGTTTTTTCTTCACTCCTCCTAATTATACTCCTTCTTTACCTAGGGAAATACCAGAAAGATTACACTGTGTGTTTCCTAATGCCAAAGTACTAATTATGATTAGAGAACAAAAGTCTATGTTAGTTTCAGCTTATAGACAAATGTTAATTATGGGACATAGTTTAACTATCGAAGAGTTTATTAACACTGGGGATAAAAATATCACTAAACATCCTACTGTAGGTAATTTAGAAAACCTTAAATTTGACGAATTAATCGAGAAATATCAACAGGTTTTTACTCCAGAAAATGTTCTGGTTTTACCTCTAGAAATACTGATTAAAGATAAAAGCATTTTCTTTAAAAATATCTATAATTTTTTAAAAATATCTGAACGAGAAATTAATAATGAAGAAACTAAAAACGTTGGTTTAAAGGGAGGTAAGTTAACTATCTTAAGAATACTTAATTCTCCTATATCTTTGCTGAGAAATAATTCTTATCTTAGTAGTTTAATCTTTAGAATAAATTATAAACTAGCCGAAGTTGCTGACCCATTTATCCCTAAAAAAATCCATGATTCAGTGGAAAAGAAAGTTAAAAACTATGTTAAAGAAACAGTAGGGACTTATTATCAAGAAAGTAATCAAAAAACTAGCCAAATCATTGGGATTGATTTAGCTAAATTAGGATATACTTGTTAATGAAAATCCTCTATGACCATACTATGTTCACTCTGCAAAGATTCGGGGGAATTTCTCGTATTTTTGTGGAGTTAATGCGAGAATTATCTCTATTTTCTGATTGTGAGATAAGTTGGTATCGGGGTTGGCATAAAGACGGTTATGATATTAGTGACTTTCAACAGCGATTGAGTCGTTATTGGTCTTTTGCGGGAGGAAATCAACCTAAACTTAATCAAATTGGTTGGCAACTATTTAACCTCACTAGTAAACAACAAGAATTATATCATCCTAGTTATTATGATACTAGTTTGTTAGAGGTAGTTAAGGCTCAAAAATTAGTCATTACTATTCATGACATGATTTTGGAAAAGTTCCTCTCAGATTTAACGAGATTTCAACCCCAAATAGCAGCTAAAAAAGAACTAGTAGCTAAAGCTGATTTAATCTTAGTTAACTCCCTCAATACCCAACAAGATTTAGAAGAAATCCTAGCAGTAGATAGAAAGAAAATTGTCTTGACTCCTTGGGCTACACGTATCGGAGAAATTATATCTAAACCCTTACCAGAATTAAATAAAGGTAAACCCTACTTCTTATACGTGGGGACGAGATCAAAGTATAAAAATTTTGAGATTTTAGTTAAAGCTTTTGCGCAAAATGATTATTTAAATAATAACTTTCGAGTAATTTGTTTTGGGGGAACAAGTGATTTTACCAGTACAGAAAAAACTCTTATAGCCGAACATAATTTACTAGATAATTTTAGCTATTTAGCTGGAGATGATACAGTCTTAAAAACATTATATCAACAAGCCGTAGCCTTAGTCTATACTAGTTCTTATGAAGGTTTTGGGTTACCATTATTAGAAGCGATGGAGTGTAATTGTCCTGTGATTTGTTCTCCTGTGTCTTCTCTTCCTGAAGTAGTAGGAGATAACGCTATCTTTTTTGAGACTAATTCTGTAGAAGGATTAGCTATAGCTTTAACTACAGTGGTAGAAGATAACACTCTGCGTCAAGAATTAATCCAAAATGGCAAAGAACGCGCTAAACTATTCTCTTGGCAAAAAACGGCTAAACTAACCTTAGAAGCATATCAACAGCTTTAGGGAGATAACTAAATCGTGTCACTATGGACTAAATTAAAATCTCTGATTCGTAAACCTGAACCTACTAAGGTAGTTAATTGGCCCGATTGGGAGGGAATATTAACAACTAATCCGACTCTCTGGGAAGAAGCTAAACAAAAAGCAACTACAGATGTGTTAATTGCTACTTCTGTGGGAGGACTTTTACCAATGTCTCTACCAGAAAGTCTCTTAGCAGTAGCATTGACTCTGCGAGGGGCTAAAGTACATATTTTATTATGCGATGAATTTTTACCCGCTTGTTTGAATCTACAAAAAATAGATATTCCTGAAACGGTTATCGAAAATTATCAGTTAAAGACGGTTAAATGTAAGGATTGTTATCAAGCGGGAAGAAAATTTTATGAACCTTTGGGGTTACAGATTCATCGCTATAGCGAGTTGGTAAGTGAAACAGAAAAGGAAAAAGCTAAAGCGATCGCCCAAACTATACCCCTAACAGAAATTCCCGCTTATTGCTTAAATAATTGGCAAATTGGGGAACACGCCTACGCTGGTGCATTACGCTATTTTGCTAGTGGTAATCTGGAAAATGAACCCCATAGCGAAGTAATAGTACGCCGTTATTTTGAAGGTGCTATATTAACAGCCCAGGCTACTAATAATCTCTTACAACAACATCAATTTGAGGTAGCTTGTTTTAATCATGGTATTTATCTACCCCATGGGATAATTGGTGAGGTTTGTCGTCAACCCCATGGAGATATTCAACCAGTCAGGGTAGTTAACTGGAATGTAGCTTATCGTAAAAAATGCTTTATCTTTAGTCATGGCGACACTTATCATCAGACGATGTTATCAGAACCAGTAGAAACTTGGTCAGACTTACCCTGGAATGAGACGATGGAAGCACAAATTATCGCTTATCTTCGTAGTCGTTGGTCCGGGAGTCGTGATTGGATTTGGTTTCACGAAAAACCCGACGCAGAGATAGAAAAAATAGCCCAAGAAATAGGTTTAGATTTAACAAAACCCATCATTGGCTTACTTACTAATGTTATGTGGGATGCACAATTACATTATCGGGCTAATGCTTTTCCCAATATGCTGAGTTGGGTATTAGCAACGATTAAATATTTTTCTCAACGTCAGGATTTACAATTATTAATTCGGATTCACCCGGCTGAAATTCGGGGTACTCTCCCTTCTCGACAACCTTTATTACCCGAAATTAACAAAGTTTGGTCTCAATTACCCCCTAATGTCTTTATTATCCCTCCAGAAAGTCCCGTTAGTACTTACGCGGCGATGTTGCAATGTGACTCGGTGATTATCTATGGAACTAAAACAGGAGTGGAGTTAACTAGCTTTGGGATACCTGTAATCGTCGGTGGGGAAGCTTGGATTAAAGGAAAGGGAATTACTCTTGATCCTCCTACTCCTGAAGCTTATTTTACTACTCTCGATACCTTACCCCTTAAGCAAAAATTAACCTCAGAAACTTTGATGAGGGCGCGCAAATACGCTTATCATTTCTTTTTTAGACGTATGATACCTATAAAATTAATGCAGCCTGTTCCTGGAAAACCACCCTATAGAATTAATGTGGCTAATCTAGATCAATTATTACCTAGTGTTGACCCAGGTTTAGATGTTATCTGTGAAGGAATTCTCACCGAGTCTCCCTTTATTTATCCTGCTGAAAAATTAGGAATAGATGATTAGGATGAATCTAGGGCTTTTGGGTAGCTTAAAATGGAGGATTAAACAGGTTTTTGCCCCTAAACCACCTGTATCACCCGAGGATTGGCAAAAATGCCGGGAAGTTTTCCAGCAACGTTCCCAACAACAACTTATTAAACCTGTCATGGAGAGACCAAGTCAAGCGGTGGTGTCTGTGGTGATTGGTAGTTATAATCGCCGTAATTTCCTAGAAAAAGCGATCGATAGTGTTCGTAATAATCAGATTAAAGTGCCCCATGAAATAATCGTCATTGATGGCGGATCTACTGATGGGGCTTTAGAATGGTTAATCCAACAAAAGGATATAATTACTATTGTACAGCACAATCGCGGTGAATTTCGCGGTCAACCTATCCAACGTCGTAGTTGGGGTTATTTTATGAATTTGGGCTTTAAAATTGCCCAAGGTAAGTATATCCTGATGATTAGCGATGATTGTCTCTTACTTCCTAATGCGGTTAATCTTGGCTTAGATAAGTTTGCAGAAATGGAAAAAGCTAACCGTCAAGTGGGTGGAGTCGCTTTTTATTTCCGTAATTGGCCCGATGAACAACAATACTATGTACAAACTTCTCTAGGAGGTAAATTAGCTATTAATCACGGAATGTACCTTAGAGAAGCTTTAGCAACAGTAGGTTGGGTAGAAGAAAATCAGTATATCTTTTATAAGGCAGATAGTGATTTGTGTCTGAAAATGTGGTTAGATGGTTATGAAATTGTAGATTGTCCCGGGGCTTTTGTTGAACATTATTATGACCCCTCTGAGGAAGTCAGACAAAGTAATAATGCTGTGTTAGACTACGATCGCGATGTCTATCTCAAACGTTGGCACAATATCTATTATCATCCCCATTGGCAAGAATTGCGCGACAAAATAACTCTAGATTATCAAGATAGCGATCGCACTGCGGAGAAAAATTGGTTATGAATAACATAGAATTATCAATAGTTTTAGGAACTTATAACCGATTAGATTTACTGCAAAAAGCTATAGATAGTATTCAAGCAGAAACCGCCACACCTTATCAAGTTTATATCACCGACGCAGGTTCAACAGATGGGACAATAGCCTATTTAGAAAGTATCGCTTCTGAAACAATTATCCCTATTTTTGTCGGTGAAAAACTCGGTCAAGCTAAAGCTTATAATGATGTTTTTGCTAAGATTAATACTCCCTATGTTTGTTGGTTAAGTGATGATAATGTTATCGTTAATCAGGGTTTAGATGTAGCGGTTGAGATTTTAAAAGATAATCCTAATCTAGGTATGGTAGCCTTAAAAACCCAAGATCAACAAGGTCCATTTGCAGATTGTCCCTATATTGGGGGTGTATCTAGTATAGGTATTTTAAATGTTAATCAGGGGATGTTGCCCACCAAAGTTTTAAAAGCGGTAGGAGGATTTTCTGAAGAATTTCGCGACTATGGAATAGATCCAGATTTAACCGCTAAAGTCCTCTTTCTAGGTTATGATTTAGCCTATACTAAAGCGATCGCTATTCATCACTATCGTAACTGGGGAGAAAGTAAAGATTCTCCTGAATATCAACAATTATTAGTTAAACAAGAAAAATATAAGCAACTTTATCAAGAAACTTATGCTAAATACTCTCAACCAAGTTTATTTTGGCAGGTCAAAAAATTACTCTGGTTGTTTATGCGTAGAGGGTTAGGAGTCCAAAAGCATTTTAACTCAGATCAGCCCCTATTTTTACAACTAATTACTAGAGATTGGCATAATATTATGACTAGTCGTTATATTAGTATTCTCGACCCTCTATATACCAAAGATAAACCTTATTACCTGGTACAACATTGTCCTAATATAGCGCTACGCACAGAGAAGAGAGAATAGAAGATTGAAAAATTAGGCATTCATGGAAGAGGTAAGAGGAGGGGTACTCATTTTAGTTTTATGCAACCTAAAAACATTCAGACGTATTACGTACTTTGTCTCCCTGTCTTAAAATTGACAAAAGCGATAGACAGGCAACTCTCCAGACAATTCTCTCTGTATCGGCTTTTAACATTGAAAATTTTGATTTTTGCCTCAAAGCCCTGAGATCCTACGAACAAGGGCAAGCTGATTTTTCTGACTATTTAATTCAAAAGATTGCTGCAAAAAATGGATATACAAAACTGCTAACCTTTGCTCAAAAAGCCCCTCGGGAAAAAGGGTTTCAAGGTGTTTTTTGACCGAAGTGATTATTGAGTAGATCGCAATCGCAGAACTCAAAGTAAAGGTTTAGCACCATATATACCTAAAAAACGGGCCAGGAGGGATTCGAACCCCCGACACCGTGGTCCGTAGCCACGTG
>RECR01000078.1 GCA_007693955.1 Gloeocapsa sp. DLM2.Bin57 | reverse complement strand
ATCTCACGCTTATTTGAGAAAATAAAGCTTGAGGCTTCTCGCGGTTAAGCTAAAGTACTTATTATGCCAAAATTGGCGGGATTGAAGATATGTTTCTGGTTAAAGCGTAACAAAAATTTACTACTAATCCCTAGGCATCCGGCGATCGCCATGGTTGTATAATGATTAGCACGTAATAGTAAAATTAGGCTTAAACTAGTAATTAAGGCACTACGCCAATTGAGTTTTTCTGATTTAGTCACCCACGCACAAATAACTTGTGTACTTAGAGTACTTACCACTAATACTGCGATTAAATCTAGCTTCAGACTCCAATCTCTGGTGATTACTCCTAACAGCAAAAAGGTAGTCAGTAAAATAATTTGAGGATTACGAGGGTCGTGAGTCAACATTTATTAAGATATTATGAATTTATGTAAAGTTTTGTAAAAGGCGCTAAGATAAAGATAAAGATAGTAAACTATTTTAAATAAAGATGTCTTCTTCCCAACCCACTGAAAACAAATTGCTTAAGGAAATTTTAGAACCACTCTTGGAAGATTTCCAGTACTGGTTTTCTCGATCGCGTTCTTTTTTAGAAACCGAACAAATTACCTTTTTATCAGCCCGAGAACAAGCAGAACTACTAGAAAGAGTTAAACAAAGTCAACAAGAGGTTAGTACCGCACAAATGTTACTAAAAGCCACTAATGCTCAGGTAGGTATTGAAGCATCAATGTTAGTACCATGGCATCAGTTAGTTACAGAATGTTGGCAAGTAGCCATGAAATGGCGTTCTTTAAAAAATCAGTAAAATTAAACCAACGGAGAATAGACAAATGTTGCATATTTTATATATTATGGCTTTTACCGTCATTGCTTTTCTCGCTATTAGCAATTTAATCCGCAGTTTGATTAATGTTAGCTATGACTCTACCCGTAAATACCCTCGGGCTAAAACTAAAGAAACAGTAGTGAGTCATCCTGAGTTAATCGATGATCAAGGAAGAGTAATCAAAGAACCCTTGTTAGTTATGCGTTCAGTATCTGTAGAAGATGCAAGACAAAAACTAGATGCTCTCTATGATTCTTCTCCAGGTCAACCTAATCAAGAACAAACCGAAGAATAAGACTCAATGTATAACAAAACCAGAAAACAATCCAGGGTTTTTAACTCTAGACAGAAACGACTTAAATGTTTACGTACCTTCCGTTATTACTATTTACGCTTGCTTCGTCTTGAAGGTAATCCTAAAGTAATTGCTCGTGGGTTTGCTTGTGGAGTATTTGCTGGTTGTTTTCCTTGGTTTGGTTTTCAGACGATTGTCGGGATTGTTTTAGCTTTTCTACTACGTGGAAATAAGCTAGCTGCGGCTTTGGGAACATGGGTTAGCAATCCCCTAACCTATGGCCCCCTTTTCTTCTTTAATTTTAAAATAGGTCAATTTATCCAAGGACGTTATTCTCTTGGTGGTCCTGAATTTCAGTTAACCGATGATTGGTCTAAATTAATCGATTTAGGCTCAGATATTCTGCTCAGTCTTTCTATTGGTAGTTTTACTGTGGGTTTAGTTGCTTCTATTGCTACTTACTTTATTACTTTGAATATTTTAACTCGCAGACAAGAAAAATTCCAATAATTTAACCCACCTTTTGTCCTTAAAGGTGGGCTTATGAATGTTGTACAAACAATATGATACTTGACTCCTAGATTGACTTTAACTTACTAAGGTTTACATTGAACACACAATAACTCAACGATACATTTAACAAACCACTCAGCCGATTCAGGCGTTGATTGTGTTTCTACCCTTGCTCCTTCCTGGTCAGCTCAGATAGAGAGCACCATTACATTACTCAGGCTTGGATTGTTATTGTGTTGGTTAACAGCAGTTGGCACTTGCTTTAACCTTCTAACTTAGTAGGAAGCTTTGTTTCTCACTTCCTTTGTGCCTACTTTTAATATAACAGAGACCAGAGTTATGGCGACACTTTCGTAACAAAAGTTAACAATTTTTCGGTTCTGGCAAATCATAAAGGTGAGGTAAGGCGCACTCTTGCAAAAGAAAAAGAAGAAGGTGTCAAGGAAAAAGTTTAAAATCATTAATTAATCGAACATGATGTGACATACTCCTACAGCGTAATCTTTGATTCGGTGTAGGAGTATGTCACCTATCAACGGAGCAATTCGGACACTGCAATTTGTCCGAAACAAAACACTACGCTATTGGATAGATAATAAGGATAATGGTAAAGCAGCTTTATTCCGCTACTCAACAGCATTAAGAAAAGAGTTCGAGTTTGTCGAACAGCTTAACTCTACAGCTTGTCAGGTAGCAGTAGAAAGGGTACTCATCGCCGTAAATAAGTTCTTTGATAACTGCAAAAACAAAGTTAAAGGTAAAAAGGGATATCCTAAATTCCAAAAGAACAATCGCTCTGTTGAGTATAAACAGTCTGGTTGGAAGCTATCAGAAGATAGGAAGCGTATAACATTCACCGATAAAAAAGGTATTGGTACTCTTAAATTAATATGCTCACCTGATTTAAACTATTATCAACCAGAGCAAATAAAACGAGTCCGTATCGTAAAAAGAAGTGATGGTTATTATATTCAATTCTGCCTTAAATTAGACCCTAGGGATACAGTAAAACAACTTGAACCTACTAAAAAGACTATTGGTCTAGATGTTGGTTTAAAGTACTTTTATGCTGATGCTAATGGGGATATAGTAGAAAATCCTAGATTCTCTCGTCAAGCTGAGAGGAAGCTCAACAGACTAAATAGAAAGAAATCAAAAAAATATCGTAAAGGAAAACCACAATCCCAAAACTACTTAAAAGCTAGAAATAGATATGCTCGTAAACATTTAAGAGTAAATAGACAGCGAGAAGAGTTTGCTAAGAGAGTAGCGCTCCGTGTTGTTCAGTCTAACGACTTGATAGCCTATGAAGACTTAAAAGTGAAGAACATGTTTAAATCTAAACTAGCCAAAAGTATAAATGATGTTGCTTGGACAACCTTCAGACATTGGTTAGAATATTTTGCTTATAAATATGGAAAAGCCGTAATAGCTGTACCTCCTTATAACACTAGTCAAAACTGTTCTAATTGTGGGAAAAAGGTTCAAAAGTCTCTATCCACTAGAACCCATAAATGTCCACATTGTAGCTATATAGCAGATAGAGATGTCAACGCAGCAATCAACATTTTCAAGAAGGGATTAAGTACCGGCGCAGGGAATCTTTAAATCAAGCTTGGGGAGTAGAAACCTCTACTTTGATTGAAGCAATTCTGTCAGAGCAAGTATCTACAATGAACCAAGAATCACCGCACTTTTAGGGTGGTGAGCGTCAAAGTTTTTCATCACTATAAAAACGATATAAATATGGACTATCAAGAAAGGTATATTGATCTAAAACATGATGAATGATACCTTTTTCCACTAAAATTTGTCCGAGGGCGATCGCTTCGTTGCGGTTACAGTGATAATTTTTAACCAACCAATCCACCCCTTGAGATCCTTTAAAAGAATAGGGGTAGATATTCATCTTTTCCTGATGTTCTTTAATTAGTAATCCTCCTGAGTTACGCATAGCTTGGGCTATGGTTTTGATCTCTTCGAGAGTAATTGTTTCTAACCAGGAGTTAACCGCTATTGGGGTATCAGTTAATTCTACCTGAGCATCTTCATCTATGTCTAGATGAGAAGCCTTAAAACCTTGCTGTATTAACCAAGCTTTAAACCATTGTTCGATTTGAAGGGATTTGAGATAAATATCTTGTTGGTATTTAGTTAATTCAATCTGATAACGACGTAAACTCGCTTCAATGCGAAAACGCAACTCACTTTTTATTTGTAATTGTTTCTCTTTAGCTTCAATCCAGAGTAATAACTGAAATTGTAAAGACTCTGCTTCTAATTTCTCAAAAAAAACCACAGGACGCGGTGAATTTAAAACATCGGGATGATTTTTAACCGCTTCTAGTAACGCAGATTTTAATTTCTTAATATCTGTACCATAACTAACAGCAATAGGAATAGTTAATCTCAGAGGTGTATTTTCTCTTTTTGTCCAATTGGTAAAAGTTTCGGAGATAAATCTTTGATTAGGTATAATTACTTGGGTTTGCTCTGAAGTAGCTATTTCAGTATTGGTTAAACCAATAGCTACCACTGTACCAATTAAATCATCTATTTGGATTAAATCTCCCACTTGAAAAGGTTGTTCAAGATTAATAATCAAACTACTAGAATATTGATTAGCTATGACTAAAACTAGTAACCCCAACCCTAAGATAATTAAACCCAATTCTAGTCCCCAAAATTGGGCTATAATCGCCCAACCAATTAGATGAGTACTTAACTCCAATAAAATACCCAAAGATTTGATTAACTTAGGTTGATAGACTTTAAGAATCTGATGTAACAGTAAACTATAGATATACAAAGTAGCTAATAATAACAGTATTTCCCACAGAGAAAACCCTGATATGGTTGTACGTTGTAAAAACTGTAACAATTGATAACGCCAACTACGTAATTGGGGAAATAAACTACTGCTATAGATAAGTATAACCGTCCATAAACTCCCTAAAGCTAAATAGATCCAACAATGATATTTTGGGGAAATAAGCATAAAAACCTTTAACAATCCTAAACTCAATAACAGAGTCAGGATGATTAATCCGCTAGTCCAAGTTAGTTGACGCCAGATTTCTTTACTACTACGCTGGGCGATCGCTTTTTCGAGAGAGATTTGTAGGCGATCGCCCCACAATTTAGCTTGACTAACAGCGTCTATCTCGTTAACCACGTCTTCAGGAGTAACGATTAATAAATTCTGGTTAGTTGGTATAATTTGCAGAATAGCTTGATTTTCTAGAGGAATAACCCGAAAATTAGGGGGTTTTTTTTCCTTTATAGTCTCTTGAATCAGTTGATTAGCAATTTTTGCTCTTACTAAAGCTTGATCCCCACCTCTAAGGTTAAAGATTACTTCTCCATCCACTACTACAGAAGCTAACTCTGTGGTTTGATTAGCTAACTTCAAACTTCCCCCAATCACTAGGAGAGAAAGTACTAAACAAAACAGAGTCAGAAATCTTTTCATTTGATGGTTTTGAGTAGCTTAAATTGCTGATGAAGATAAGCTAAATCTTGAGTATAGCCTCCATAAAGCCATTGTACATAAGCTAGAGAAATTTCTTCAACAATTTTAGCCATTTGGGGTTTTTGGGATTCTTTAGCTATTTTGACGTATTCTAGGGCTGTTTGAGCCGGATGTTTAGGATAACCTCTCTCTTGTAGTAAATTGAGCATTTGTCGGTATAATCTCTCCATAGGTGCTAGTTTAGCTAGATAACGACGTTTACGCCAATTGCGCCATTGATCTATACCTAACCACGCGATGAAACTCAATAAAATCAAAGACAATACCCCAACTAAAAACCCAATGATAGTACTAGAAAACCAACCCCAAATCCAGGTAAAGAATTTATAGAGTCCACCGAAAACAGCTTCAAAGAAGTTTTTGATAAAAGCGGTAACAGGAGAAGGTAACCAACCCGCTACCCAATCCCAGATATCTCGTAAAACCCCAAAAGTGTTATCCTCTTCAAAGGATGGAGGGACAATTTCATGACCAGGAATAGGATCGAAGGTAAACCAACCATATTGTGGAAAATAAACCTCTGTCATAGCTTGAGCATCAGTATTATATACTAGAAAATAACCAGTAAAAGGGTTAAAATTGCCTGGTGCAAAACCTACAGTTAACCGCGCGGGTATATCTAAAGAACGTAACATCATGGTTAAAACTGTAGCGAAATGGTCGGGATATCCTCCCTCATAACGGAATAAAAAGGATTCAACTAAATCTTCTCCTTCCTCAAAAAAGGGTAAATCAGGTTGAATACTATATTCTTGTTTTAAGCTTTGGGCTAAATATAAAGCTATTTCATAGGGTGAAGTCAGAGGATTGGGTGATTTAGCTAATAAAGCTTCGGCTTTTTCTCTGACTCTTGGTTTAATCTCTGGTGGTATTTGTAGATAATATTTGCTTATTTGTGGTGGATACTCTTGGGAAGTTTCTCTGAGTACAGTACGATTGCGATAAGGAACTTCAGAAATGACTGTATAGGTTAAACCCTTCATCAGATAAAAAGGCGATCGTAATCCTCCCTCACTATCCATAGCGATTTCTCGGGTAGGGAAAAATAAATGAAGGGGATAAGACAAAGCCGGAATAATATTAGGTAAATCCGATACTATACTGTAAGTCTGTACAATTGACTTGGTATCACCTAAACTGGTATTAATGGGTAGGGAAAAACGATAAGACCAATGAGGACGTGTAATATTAACTGTGTTGTCTTCTCGGGATATTTCCCACCCTTGTCCATTATACTGGTCAAATGCTAGCATTCTCCAAAAACCCCGCGCTTGTGAGCGAATACGCATCAACAATTTAGGTGTCATATTCCCGCGAAGATTTTGATTCATCCTATTACTAAATCCGTAATAAAATTCTACATCTACCTCTCCTGGACCTCTTTCTGGTGATTGACTACTACCTAGTCCATTTCTACCTAGTCCATTTGTGTCTAATCCTGGATTAATTACTACAGAGTTTTCTAACTCAAATTGTCTGTTTTGGAAACCTTCAGGACTATCTACAGGAAAAGTACGCAACTGATAACCTGAAAATCGAGGCATTATAGCGAAGATAATTAAGCCTAACGTGCAGATAGTTAGGGTTAAGTAGCCAAATTTGCGATAATCTTTGCCTTTTAAGGGTAGTTTAGCTTGTTTAGATTTACTATTACCTGTTTTTTCTGGTTTAATCCCTAAGCGAGAATGGTAGTCTAAACTCAGGGTGGGTAAAGCAATCACTAGGAAGATAAATAATAGTGGTGCAAAACTCAAGGTTTGAGAGACAGTACCGGCTACTCCTAATAAAATTAACCCAATCACCATAGAATAACCTAAATCTTTCCGTCTAGGTAAGTCAAAACTATGTAATACTTGTAACTGAATTAAGAGTTCGGCTAGGACTAGTCTAGTATCGTTTAAACTTTCTACGAGATTACCGAAAAAGAGGAACAAAACTAGAATCATCCCCACAGCTAGAAGAAACTTAACCATGATATTGCGTTTACGACGCTGACGCCAACTCCAGATAGCCCCAATAATACTTAAAGGAATTGCCCAGATACTCATCTGTCTTCCTGAAGCGACATCAGTGGCGATGATTCCTACAATTACTAAGGTTTGGACTAAAATCCGTAGGGTTATGGATTCTTCTGTTTTGGGTTGGGGAAGACTTTCTAGTCTCTCCCACAGTTGTTTAAATGCGGGAATTTTTTTGATTGTACTGCTAGTCATGATTGCTAAAGATAGGAATCTCTGATCTCAGTATGCCCAAAACTCCTTACTGACTAACACTACTTTTTGGGGAACAATGTCAAGCAATTAAAACATTAAGTTTTGTTTTCTGTATCAATTTTTACAGTTTTTTATGATATATATAGTAGTAGAGATAAAAAACAATACGGAGAAAAAAATCATGTCCACCGAAAATCAAGCCAGAGTTTTAATGATGCGTCACCATCACAATATCAAAAACCGTCAACAATCTATGCTCAATCGTGCAGCTAGTGAGATTGGTTTAGATTTAGAAGGAAACGATTACTGGAGCAATATCCAAGGTAAACCTAATTCTAGTTTCCGTCAAAGTTACGATCGCTCTCATGCTTCTTTAAGCTAATCAAACCACAAATTTAAGGAGAAACAAATCATGTCTAGTGAAAATAAAGCCAGAATCTTAATGATGCGTCACCATCACAATATCAAAAACCGTCAACAATCTATGCTCAATCGTGCAGCTAGTGAGATTGGTTTAGATTTAGAAGGAAACGATTACTGGAGCAATATCCAAGGTAAACCTAATTCTAGTTTCCGTCAAAGTTACGATCGCTCTCATGCTTCTTTAAGCTAATTACAATTAAATAATATATAATTAAAAGAAAAATGTGCATCAAAAATATGCCCCTCTCAATCAGAGAAGGGTATCATTTTTTTGGTCTAAAATAGTGACTAAAAAACAAACTAGTTAAAGAATGAACCTAAAATCCTTAATCAGAGATATTCCTGACTTCCCCAAACCAGGGATAGTCTTCCGTGATATAACTACCTTACTCAATAATGCTGATGCTTTGCGCTATACCATTGATGCTTTAGCCGAAAAAGTCCAATCTTTAGGGCAAAATCCTGATTATGTCGTAGGTATGGAATCAAGAGGATTTCTCTTTGGTCCTGCCTTAGCTTATCATCTTAATGCCGGTTTTGTTCCCGTACGTAAACCAGGAAAGTTACCAGCAGCAGTACATAAAATTGAATATGATTTAGAATATGGTAGCGATAAGTTAGAGATTCACCAAGACGCGATCGCCCCTGCTCAAAAAGTTTTGATTGTTGATGATTTAATAGCTACAGGAGGAACAGCTAAAGCTACAGCAGATTTACTACAACACCTAGGTTGTGAATTGTTAGGCTTTAGTTTTATCATTGAGTTAACGGATTTACAAGGGCGTAATAAATTACCCAATGTTCCCGTAATGACTCTGGTTGAATATTAACGTGACTCTGACTCGCACTACTCACTCAATCTTAACTAACGAAAACTTCCTTTATGTAGTACAAAGACTATTACAAGGATTGTTGAGCTTATTTTTAGCCTCAATTCTTTGTTTTAGCATTATTCAACTAGCACCAGGTAATTATCTAGATGTTCTAGTAGAACAAAATTTACAAATTTCACCTGAAACTCTAGAAAGATTTAAAGTTCAATTTGGCTTAGATAAATCCCCTGTAGAACAATATTTCTATTGGTTATGGCGAGTAGTGACGCGATTTGACTTTGGTGAGAGTTTCGTTTACTTTAGACCTGTATCAGAACTAATTAGAGAAAGGTTGCAAGCTACCCTATTATTAGCAGTAGCTTCAATTTTTGTTACCTGGGCGATCGCTATTCCTTTAGGTATCGTGAGTGCGGTTAAACAAAACACGATCATTGATAAACTACTCAGAGTGATTAGTTATCTCGGTCAAGGATTTCCTAGCTTTATTACCGCTTTACTATTATTATTCGTAGCCCAAATTACCTCCCCTTTATTACCCGTAGGAGGAATGACTAGTATTAATCATGACCAATTAACCCCCATAGGTAAAATTGTTGACCTACTTTGGCATATGTTTTTACCTACTTTAGCCTTGAGTTTAACTAGTTTTGCGGGATTACAACGTCTGACTCGGGGACAATTACTAGATGTTTTGCGACAAGATTATATCCAAACAGCCCGCGCTAAAGGTTTACCAGAAAATAAAGTAATCTATGTTCACGCTTTGCGCAACGCTATTAACCCGTTGATTACCCTGTTAGGTTTTGAATTTGCTAGTTTGCTAAGTGGTTCTTTTATCGCTGAGTATTTCTTTAATTGGCCCGGGACCGGACGCTTAATTTTACAAGCGGTGCAAGCTAAAGATTGGTATCTGGTGATGGCTAGTTTAATGATGGGTGCAACTATGTTGATTATTGGCAACCTCTTAGCGGATTTGTTGTTAAAATTTGTAGATCCTCGTATTCGTCTAGATAACCTACAATAATTTTAGGAGTCAATCGTGGTGTGGAGTGAAGCATTAAAGATAGAAAGATTAACTCTGGCGATCGCTAATTTACCTGTTTCCCTCTCAGGAATTAAATTAGTACAACTATCAGACTTTCACTATGACGGGTTACGTCTCTCTGAGTCAGAATTATCAGAAGTTATCTATTTAACCAATCAAGAAAAACCAGATATCATCTTCTTAACAGGAGATTATGTCACCGACGATCCTACTCCTATTCATGATTTAGCTGCAAGACTGAAAACCCTAGATAGTAAATGGGGAATTTACGCGTCTTTGGGTAATCATGATATCCACTATAGGGAATCTTCGGAGATGATCACCCAAGCATTAACCAAGATAGGAATTAGGGTACTTTGGAATGAAATTGCTTACCCCTTTGGTGATAACTTCCCCATTGTCGGTTTAGCTGATTATTGGTCAACAGAATTTAACCCAGCTAAAGTATTAACACAATTAGATCATAATGTTCCTCGTTTAGTACTCTCACACAATCCTGATACAGCAGAAATACTTAAACCTTGGCGAGTTGACCTACAATTATCTGGTCATACACATGGTGGACAAATAGTATTACCAGGCTTAGGACCAGCACCTTTAGTGATTCAAAAATTGCAAAGCAAAACCCCAAGTTATGTACATCCCTGGATACCCTTCTTACAAGAATGTAAAAATGTGCTCAAAAATTGGCAATGGGCTCAAGGATGGCATCAAATCCAGCGTAATCAATTATACGTGAATAGAGGTTTAGGTACTTACTTTCCAGGGAGGTTATTTTGTCCACCAGAATTGACGGTAATTACCTTAATCAGTCAAAATGAATAAGTACAGTTTACAAATCAAGTAAAATATGGTGGGCTTCATTCGTGCCGATTTGGCTACCTTTAGCAGTTATACTCCCCATCCTGGAGGAATTTCCTCTCAACCAGTAGATAGATTAGATACCAATGAAAGTGCCTATGATTTACCACCAGAATTGATAGCTAAACTGTCTTGGTTATATCAGCAACAAATAGAAAATAATCGTTATCCCGATGGGAGTCATCATCAGTTAAAACAGGCGATCGCCGATTACGTCAATGAATCAGCCTCACCCCTGTTAAGAGAGATTACACCTGCTCAGATTTCTTTAGGTAATGGCTCTGATGAATTAATTCGCTCCTTGTTAATCGCTACCTGTGTAGGAGGAGCAGGGGGAATTTTAGTGGCTAATCCTACCTTCTCTATGTATGAGATTATCGCTAAAACTTTAGCTATTCCTGTCACCACCATTCCTAGACAAGATGATTTTACTCTCAATCTCGGTGCAGCCCAACAAGCTTTAGAGACTCATTCAACTCCACCCATTCGCGTTATATTTCTGGTTCATCCTAACTCTCCTACGGGTAACCTGGTAACTCCTGCTGAGATAGATTGGTTAGAAAGTTTACCTCCAGAGGTTTTGCTGGTTATTGATGAGGCTTATTTTGAGTATAGTCAAACCAGTTTAGTAACTAAAATCAACCAGTATCCTAATTGGGTGATTTTGCGCACCTTTTCTAAAGCTTTTCGTTTAGCTGCTCATCGCCTTGGTTATGCGATCGCCTCACCTGAATTTACCAGTATTTTAGAAAAAGTTCGTTTACCCTATAATCTACCCACCTTTTCTCAAACCGCAGCTAATCTTGCTCTCAACCACCGTCAAGAGTTATTAGGGACTATTCCCGAAACTATCAGAGAAAGAGAGAGATTAGCCCAAAATCTGGCAGAATACCCCCATTTTCACATTTTCCCAAGTGCCGCTAATTTTATTTATTTGCGTGCACCCCAACTAGATTTACAACAATTTAGTCAAGATCTCAAAAGCAAGGGTACTCTTATCCGTCATACACAAGGTGGCTTAAGGATTACTATTGGTACTCCCGCAGAAAATAATCGAACTTTAGAAAATTTTGCCCAATTATTAAGGTAGGGAAAGGAGTTTGGAGTTAGGTTTAAGGGGTTATTATTCCTATATATCATACTCGGAAGTCTCCCGTCTCCCTTCTCCCTTGTCAAGTAGCGCTAGAGAACTAGAAAAGATTTTACCTCTAAGACAGGACCAATCATGGCTATAGTCATGATATCCTCTCTGATTACTCCTTCTATCTCTACTTTTAATCCTGATTGACGTAAAGGAGTGGGAGGATCTTTAAGTTCATAGGTTTGTTGATTAGGGGTAATTACAGCCCAAGTTCCTACCCCTAAATCTTGATACATTACTGTTCCAGTTACTTTGATAGTCATAAGGTTTGTTGTTCTCCTTGACTAGCGAGATAAGCTAAGCCAAAACAGAGTAAAGCGTTAACTCCTAGGAAAATAGAAGCGATCGCACCTGAACCAAGTAACCAGAGATGGGGGGAGCTGAAAGCCATTACACCTAAAGCTACGGTCATACCTAGACTAGAGCCAATAGCAAACAATTTACCTGAGGGATTACCTGATAATAAGCCAATCAATAAAAAGGGAATCAAAACACTAGCAAAGAGGGGATTTAACTCAGGTGTACCCTGAATCGCATTCCCCAACTCAGCTAGAGAACTACCCATGACTCGAAATGGCCATTGAGGTAAATCAAAGATATAGAAACCTCTTAACAAGAATAAACCAGAACTACCAAAAATCAAGCCATTACTGAGAGACCAACTCCAACCAAAGGGAAAATAGTAACGCAATAGCCAAGCTAAAAGATAAGAACCTAGCATCATCGCGATTTTAGGTAGTAAAGCAACTGCGCCACCATCAATCCAAAAACGAGGATTGAGATAGCCATTATCTCTTACCCAACGGAAGAAGTCACGGAAATTCAATTGTCCTCGTAAGGCTAATCTTACCGCTGCTCCTGCGTCTAATTGTCCTGCACCATATTCATTGAGAGGATCAGGGTCAATTTTGCGAGCAGATTGTTTTAAGATACTGAGTATTTCGCCGGGATCTTCAATTCCTACACTTTTGAGCATTGCTGCTACCCCTGCGACGTGAGGTGCTGCCATACTTGTACCTTGATAACCTATAAACACAGATTTACCTGTCTGAGGATCTATGGTATTTTGCAGGATTTTATCTTCTTTTCCTCCTCCTGGTGCTGCTATATCTACTCCTGCACCAAAGTTAGAGTATTCGGCTTTATTACCAGCGGCGTCTAAAGCAGAAACACCAATGACTTTAGGATAACGCGCGGGATAAGAAGAGGCATTTTGATTAGCATTACCTGCGGCAGCGATTATGACCACTCCTTTGTCATAAGCATAGTTAATCGCTTCTTCCATCAGTTTACTTTCACCACCGCCACCTAAACTCATGTTAATGACTTGTGCGCCGTTATCAGCAGCGAAGCGAATACCTTCAGCGATGTCAGCCACTGTCCCACCACCTATACCAAGTACTTTAATGGGCATGATTTTGGCTTGGTAGGCTATTCCTGCTACTCCATAGTTATTATTGGTGGATTGGGCGATCGTTCCTGCTACGTGTGTACCATGTCCTACGTCATCAGTAGCTCGTGTATGATTATTAATAAAGTCATAACCTGTTACAAATTCGGTTTGTTGGAGATCTGGTACTCTGGTTACTCCTGTATCGATGACAGCGACTACGACTCCTTCTCCTTTGGTTTCATCCCAAGCTTGTTCAACGTTGATGCTACGCAAATTCCACTGTTTACTATAATCGGGGTCGTTTGGCACTTCTAAAGTATGATAAACATAATTAGGCTCGATATATTCGGTAAGTTGTTTCAGGGGAGAGTTACGCAAGGCTTTAATTAATTGTTTATCCCCTGGAAGAATGTAAATATTATCTTCGATGCTAAAAACACTGTTGAGATTAATCTCTTGGTTATATCTGGTTGAGAGAAGTTGAATTTTGTCTCTAATTTCGGTTTTGGGCAAATCTTCACGGAAATTGAGTACAATAGAGTCAAATTCTCCCTGTTTAGCTAGTCCGGGAAAGTTAGCTAGAGCAAATCCTAAGCCAACTAAAAACAATACTAGGATTAGTAGTTTACGCATAGACACCTACTTTAATTGCTATTTTCGAGTCTAATTACTAGCATAGCTTAGTCTCTAATTTTAGTTATGGATATTAAAGCGATTCAAGAACTAAGTAAGGTTATTAGCACCTGTGCTAATTTATATCTCAAAGCTAGTTTAGCTACCCCTAATACCCTTACGGGTTGGTCTCTAGATGAGCGCGATCCTCGGGTGATTGCCGAATTATTACGCTTATACGGTTGGTTTTATCGTTATTACTTTCGGGTTAAAACTGATGGTTGGGAAAACATACCTAAAGATCAACAAGTATTATTGATTGGCTCTCATAATGGTGGGTTAGCTGCTCCTGATATGTCGATGATGATTTATGATTGGTTTCGACGTTTTGGGACAGAAAAACTCACCTATGGTCTCATGGATGCTCGTGTCTGGAAGTTTTTACCTGGATCTGCTCGTCTGGCTACTCAAGTTGGCGCAATTCAAGCTCATCCCCGTATGGCGATCGCTGCTTTAAATCGTGGTGCTAGTTTGTTAATTTATCCTGGTGGTATTCGAGATGTTTTTCGTCCTTATGCTTTAAGAAATTCTATTTATTTTGCTGGTAATCGTGCTTTTATCAAATTAGCTTTACGATATGAGTTGCCTATTATTCCCTTTATCTGTTATGGTGCTCATGCCACTTTATTGGTGTTAGGTGATATTTACCCTCAACTGCAGCAATTAGAGCAATGGGGATTACTGAATTTAACTAATCTAGATTTAGAAGTTTTTCCTATTTATTTGGGTTTACCTTGGGGGATTGGTATTGGTCCATTACCGAATATTCCTTTACCCATACAGTTACATACTAGGGTTTGTCCACCGATTGTGTTTGCTAAATATGGTGAACAAGCTGCTCGTGATCAGCAATATGTTAATCAATGTTATGATTTGGTTTGTCAACTGATGCAACAACAGCTTGATCAGTTAGTTAGAGAGGAGAAAACTAAGCGGGAATATTAATTCTAGTTTCTCCTCCTAAACCAAAAGCGCTATGGGTTACTCGTAAGGCTTTTTCAGCGTCTTGTTTAGGCACTACACAACTAACTTTTATCTCTGAGGTAGCGATCATCTCGATATTAATATTAGCTTGAGCTAAAGCTGTAAAAAATTTAGCTGCTACTCCAGGATTTCCAATCATGCCTGAACCAACTATACTGACTTTAGCTATTTCTCTATCAATTGCTAAGGGTGGACAACCCATCTGGTTAATAAATTCAGCTAAAATTTGACTAGCTAATTCTAGGTCATCTTCAGCGATGGTAAAGGCTATATCTCGGGTTCGTTTTGATTCTTTAAAGTCATCCCGTTGAGATTGAATAATCATATAGACGCTAATATTGTTTTGAGCCAGAAGGTTAAAAAGATTAGCCGCCATTCCTGGTTGATCGGGAATTTGACGAATAGCTAAACGAACTTGTTTCAGGTCTAAAGCCACGCCTCGTACTATAGTATTAGGAGAAGTTGCCAACTCAGGTGTTTTCACTTGGGAAGATTCTACCTCAAAAGCTTGACATAAACTGGCGATCGCCTTATCTAGTTCTGCTGCTGCGATAACACAACTCATTTTTACTTCTGAGGTGGAGATCAGTTTAATATTAATACCTTGACTAGCTAGGGTTTGGAACATTTTGGCTGCTATTCCGGGACGTCCAATAATTCCTGCTCCTGTAATGGCTACTTTAGCGATTTTTTCTTCTACGACTACTTCTGCTTCTTGGTTATTTTCTGGTGCACTGCGTAGGATAGGGGTGATTCCTTTAGCTACTGCTTCTGCTTGCTCACTCATTTTTGCCGCCACGGTAAAAGCGATATCATTAGTTTGTTCGGCGTGGATAGATTGAATGATTAAATCTACGTCTAATCCTTGTCTAGCGATTTCCCCAAAGAGACTAGCTGCTATTCCAGGTTTATCTGGTATCTGTAATATAGCTATCTGGACTTGATCTCGGTCGAATTCTACCGCGTTGACTGAGCGATTGAGTTCTAGGTTTTGTAGAGATACCGAGTGAGGTAAGGGTGAGATTACTTTTGTACCTGGATCATCGGTCCAACTAGATCTTACTACTAGGGGTACTCCATAGTTACGAGCTATTTCTACTGCTCTGGGGTGGAGTACTTTTGCACCTAGACTAGCCAATTCTAGCATTTCATCGCTGGTGATTTCTCTGAGTAATTGTGCTTCTGGTACGATACGAGGATCGGTGGTGAGTATTCCTGGTACATCTGTATATATTTCGCATAAGTCGGCTTGTAGTGATGCTGCTAAAGCTACTGCTGAGGTGTCTGATCCTCCTCTTCCTAGGGTGGTTATTTCTAAATCGTTGCTTTGACTGATTCCTTGAAATCCTGCTACGACTACTACTTCTCCTTGATTGAGATGACGTTGTATTCTTTCTCTTCTAATTTCGAGAATACGAGCTTTACTATGTTCTCCTTCTGTCACTATCCCTACTTGTGCTCCTGTGAGGGATATTGCTGGTTGTCCCTGACTCTGTAGTGCCATACTTAATAGGGCTATAGAGACTTGTTCTCCTGTGGATAAGAGCATATCCATTTCTCGGCGACAGGGATTATCTGAGATTTCTCTGGCTAGACTAACTAACCCGTCGGTGGTTTTGCCCATCGCGGACACTACTACTACAACTTGATTGCCTTGATTGACGGTTTTTTGTACTCTTTCGGCTACTTTTTTGATGCGTTCTATAGAGCCTACTGATGTACCACCGTATTTTTGCACAATTAGCGCCATTGACTCTTGTTTTTTACTCCTGTGGTGTTGATGTTTGTTGTAAACGACTGATTAAAGCTTGCATAGTTGGGTCTTCTAGGAAAACGATGGTATCTTTGATTAAGATATCTCCCCAGAGATTTTTTCTTAGGTAGTCTAAGTCTGCATAGCTGCTGTCTAGGGATAGAGCTTGTTTGCCTAAGTCTAAGCCTTCTGCTTGTTTTCCTTGGGTATATTGCGCTACAGCGATCGCTAACATTGGTTCTGCTTGTTGATCGTCTAATTCTAAGGTTTCTTCCCAGAGTCTGATCGCTGTTTCTACCTCTCCTTGTTCGTATTTTACTAAGCCAATATTATTGATCGAGGGCCAAAAGTCTGGCTCTACTTCTAGGGATCGTTCATAACTTTTAATAGCTTGTTCAAATTCTCTTAACATTAAATGGGAGTTACCTAGTTCAAATAACCCCTGGATAGAATTTGGCTCTAATACTAAACCTGCTTCTAGATTTTTAACTGCTTGTCGATAATCCCCTTTTTGAAAATAAGCACTGCCGACAGCTAATAAGATACTTCCTTCTTGTGGTGCTAATTTTTGGGCTGTTTCTAAGGCGTTTATCCCTTTTTCGACTTCTCCTGCTTCTATATATATAGTTCCCAAGACTAACCAGGGTTCAAACCTTTCTGGTGCTAATTGTGTGGCTAATTCTGCTCTGGGGAGAGCTAATTCTGGTCTGCCAAAACGCAATAATTCGATAACATCTTGTGTTAATCTTATTCCTAAGTCTTCGGCTTGTTCGGGGTTGACTTCGGGATTATAGGGTATTAAAGCTTGTCCTAGGACTGGAGATACAGTCATAGTTATACTGGTACAAGCTATTAGTGATAATATCCAATTAAATTTAGGCACTTTTATCGATTAAACTATTAATGTTTATTTTACCATTCTAAGGTTTCTCATGCAAAAACCAACGTTTTAGCCCTAATCAAGCTAGAATCGTGTTCTCTGAGGCTAACTCCAGGTAGTAAAACTGTACAAGGAGCGATCGCTATTTGTACCCAAGCTAAAGTAAAAGCTTCATCTAGATTAGAGGGAGATTCAGTTAATGATAGTTGCAACATTGTGCCATAATGACAAACTAACTGTGCTTGATATTGTTCAGGCCATTTTTGTAACAATTTCATGACTATTGGTGTTCCTACTGTACCTGCTCCGTACCAATGTAGATACCCTAGGGATTCCCAACTATTGGGGGTAGGTAAGAGGAGTAAATCTAACGGATCTGGGTTATTTTCTTCAAACCAATTGAGATAAGTTGTGTTAATAGTTGTGCTTTTTTTAATTCAAAAAAGTTGTTTAATTCCCATTGTTCTAACCACTTTTCTAATTCTAGTTCTGATTGAATAATCTTAGCTTTAATTAGTTTGTTTATTTCTGCTTTTTCTGGACTAATTCCCTTAGTTTATCTGATTAATTCTAGGGAATAATCCAGACCATTTTCTAAATAATCGTCAAATAATATTTGACTTTGTTGTTCTAAAAAAGCTTCTAAATCTACCTCTGTTAGTTGTTTAATAATTGCTTCTGGGCTAGTAATGACTATTAATCCGCAGATTCTTCTTGATAATAAAAACGAGAGAAATAGTCTTCATCAGACCAACTTAGGGTAATAAGAGGATAAGGTTGAGTTTGGGGAAGAAAAGAACGTAAAAGTTCCCAAGCTGGTAAACTTTCTGCTTGAGTAATATTAATAGCTAAAGCAACTTGTGAAGATTCGGAAATAATTAGAGATCTGATGACTCTATTTTCGAGAAAACTTCCGGCGAGGAAACTAGAGATATCTTGAGGATGATTAAGCATTTTCTTGATAATTTTTCCATAAATCAGGACGTCTCGAGCGAGTTCTTTCCATTTGTTGTTCTTTTCTCCAGTTAGCGATCGCTTGATGATTACCTGATCGTAAAACTGCGGGAACTTCCCAACCTCGGAAGACAGCGGGACGTGTATATTGGGGATAATCTAATAAACCTTCTTCAAAACTTTCTGTCTTGAGAGATGCTTCTTTACCTACTGTTCCTGGTAACAATCTGACTACCCCATTAATTAAAGCTAAAGCGGGTATTTCTCCACAAGTGAGTACAAAATCCCCCAAGGATACCTCTAAGTCTAATAAATTACTGACTCTTTCATCAACTCCCTCATAATGACCACAAATGATAATCAATTGCTGATAATTATTAGCTAAATCTTTGAGTAATGGTTGATTAAGGGGTTGACCCATGGGACTCATTAAGATAACCTGTTTTTTACCGATAATTTCTACAGATTCTACTGCAGCAAAAATCGGCTCAGGTTTAAGTAACATTCCTACTCCTCCTCCGTAGGGTTCATCATCTACGCGATGATGTTTATCGGTGGTAAAGTCTCTCGGATTAATCAGCTTCACTGTGGCGATCGCTTGAGCTAAGGCTTTTCCTAATAATCCAGAATGCAAGGGTGAGGTAAAAAAATCAGGAAACAGGGTGATAATATCTAGTTCCATAGAGGCGAAATCCTTCTTACAAAAAAAATTGGCAAAACTCTTGCTAAATTTCTGTGTTTGTGGTTATAATAGTTAAGGTTGAGAAAGCAACGTTCCTCAGTAGCTCAGCGGTAGAGCGGTCGACTGTTAATCGATTGGTCGCAGGTTCGAATCCTGCCTGGGGAGTTATTATGAATCCATAACAGTTATTAGCCCTTCGATACTTTTGAGGTTAATATCCCCTGCTAAGTAACCAATACCCCGATGGAGGTGGAGGCGAAATTGTTGAGCGAGGGTATCTGAGTCTATACCCAAACCATCCTGATAACAACGTTGTTTTAAAGCGATAATTAAAGCGTCTGATAAGTCACCTGCAAATACTCGCCAAGTTAATTCTACGTTGCTATCAGCAGGAAGTGGTACAGGGGAGGGGATAGTCTCCTCCGCTAAAGAGCGACAAAATCCCCATCTACATAAGATATTCCATTGCTCTATTTTAGTATATCTTTTGAGTTTAACTAATTGGTCTCTAGCTGTTTGTGATAATCTGATTCTTTCTACTGGTGGTTGCATAGTTATATTTATGTCCAAGCGCGGAAAAAGTTACTATCTTCCCAAGCGTGAGCTGTTTTTTGCTCTATTTCTCCCATTTGAGCTTGAGTTAGGGGTTGATAATTTCTAGCTACTTCTAGATTAGCTTGCAATTGTTTAACGTTTTCTACTGCAATGATACAGCAATGAACCCCTCTTAGGGATAATGAGTATCCCATAGCTTCACTCATTCCCTTGAGTAATCCTGGTTTGAATAAACGACCATAAGCGGGTACTTTCATAGCGATTACCCCCACATTTTGAGTTTGAGCTAAAGGAAGAACACCTGTACTAAAGGGGCGGGGATGATGGATATCGGCTGCGTTGAGGGTAATTAAGGTAGTATCAAAAGGATAAAGTCTTAAAGCTTCGGCAATGACTGCGGGTTCGTGATGTCCTGTTATTCCCGAAAAACGCACGATTTTTTGGTCTATAGCTTCTTCTAAGGCTTTGATTGCGCCATTTTGCCCAAAAATTTGCTCTAATTCCTGATTAAAGGAGACGTGGTGTAATTGCCATAAATCGAGATAATCGGTGTTGAGACGTTGTAGCGATCGCTCTAAATTGCGCCATGCTCCTTCTCTATCCCTTGCTCCCGTTTTACTAGCGAGAAAGACTTGTTGACGATAAGATGGTAAAACCTGACCTAAATAATCTTCTGATGGCCCATAACTAGCTGCTGTATCAAAATAACGGATACCTCCTTCTAAAGCTGCTTCAATAATTTTTCTAGCTTCTGTTTCTTTATTAGCTTGAGATAAGGGTGTTCTTCCTGCTCCTCCGAGTCCAAAAATGGGGACAGATACTCCTGTTTTCCCCAGGATTCTTTCAGGAATAGGGGTGATGGGTTGATTATCTGATTTAAGCTGAGTTTTCCAAGCGATCGTACCTGCTAGAGTTAGTCCTGCTAGTAAAAAGTTGCGTCTTGATGTTTGATTAAGCATAATGTTAATATCCCCAAGTACCTGGACCTCCTTTGAATGGTCCAACAATATTTTTAGTGATCCAGCCTCCATAGAAACCTCCTGGTTGAGGTGTGACTTTTTCTCCATCAACGTAACAAGCGTCCATAAGACTAGGATAAAAAGCGATATAGTCTTTGATTGCGGTAAATGCTGGAGTTGGATTAGGATAATACCAAGCACAGTTTGGTATCTGTTGATCTGGAAAAACGATACTATAGTATTGGGCTGTTCCTTTCCATTCGCAAAAAGATTGACCTGGAGATGAGACTAAATATTGCATTTGAATATCTTCAGGTGGAAGATAATAAACGGGAGGGTGACTAGTTTCTAGTACCCGCTGACTTTTTTGGGTATCTGCTATAATGATTTGATGGCAAATTATCTGAATTTTTTGTTCAGATGCTTCTAAACGTGGTGGTCGTGGATAATCCCAGACTGATTCTTGTCCTGGTTCTGGTTTAATTGGTTTTGGTCTAAGCATTTAATAATAATTAAAATTTGTTATATTATAACTAATCAAAGTTAAGAAAAGCAATGGTTATGGCTTCCTTTCGAGACTTGTTAACATATTATCAAAATTATCGCTATACTGCTTTATTGAGTATAGGTGCTTCTAGTGTTTTTGAGATTATTGATTTGGGAACTTATTATGCCATTGGACAAATTCTTAATGTTTTATCTAACGAAGTGGTTGATACACCTATTAATGCTTTAGGAAAACAAGTCAGTGTCTTTGTGAACGGTGATTTAAGGTTAGCTAATTTAGTTGTTTTATCGGGGCTAATTTTTGTCATTAGTGTGGTAAGAGCACCGATTCAACCCTGGATTAGTTCTTGGTTTCATTGGAAAATTGCTCTAGATACACGCAGGGATTATTCAGAAAAAGCAGTAGAGAAAGTGTTAACTTTACCTTTAAGTTTTTATGAAGAAAATAACCCTGGCAGAATAGCAGGAAGGTTAGCCAAAGGATTATCTAATCATACTTGGACTTATCCTGAAATAGCCGGACAATTTATACCGAAATTGATTAGAGTTATAGCAATTTTTCTGATTATTTTACTCATACAATGGCAAATAGCGATCGCTTTTTTACTTTCTTTTGTTTTTATTCTTTATTTTAATATGATTCATTTAAATACTCTGATTAAACAAGAAGAGTTGTTAGATAATCATATAGAAAATACCGAGAGTAGAACTTCAGAAATTATCGCTAATATTAAAACTGTCAAAGCTTTTGCGACAGAAGCAAGAGAATTAAAACGTCAAAAAGAACGTCTGACGAGAGAGTTAAAATTTGTTGTCTATAATATCCATTTGGGCTATGTAAAATTGGGTACTGTACACAGAACAATGGTACAATCTTGTATCTTTGTAATTTTCCTATTTACTCTTATTCCTACAGCCCAAGGTAAAATATCTCTAGGTCATTTTGTGACTACCTTTACTATCTCTTTAATGGCTTATTCTGAATTAGATCCTTTAACTCAATTAGCGGAAGTTTTTGCGCGTCGTTACGCTTCAATGGTACGTTTTCATAAGTTTATGAAACTTCCCCCAGGTACAGATAGTGGTAATCTAGTCATTCCTGAAGGTAGAGAGTCATCTTATCGCTTTACGGGTAAAATTGAGTTCAGTAAGGTTGGTTTTGGTTATGATGCTAATCGCTTAGTACTCACAGATGTTAATCTATTGATTGAACCCTGTCAAACCATCGCTTTAGTAGGTAGATCTGGTTCGGGAAAATCAACCCTGATTAAGCTACTATTTAGATATTTTGAACCTCTGATGGGTAAAATTCTCATTGATGGTCAAGATATTCGTACCCTAGATATCACCGGTTATCGTAAACGCTTGGCGATCGTTCATCAAGAGGTAGATGTTTTTAACGGGACTTTGTTGGATAATTTGACTTATGGTAATCCTGGGGCGAATTTTGCTGAAGTTAAAAAAGCTTGTGCGATCGCTCGCGTGGAGGAATTTATCCCTGATTTACCCGAAGGTTATCAAACCATTGTAGGTGAAAAAGGGATGCGTCTTTCAGGGGGACAACGACAAAGATTAGGTATCGCGCGCGCGTTAATTGTTAATCCTGATGTGTTAATCTTCGATGAAGCAACTTCTAGTTTAGATTATGAGTCAGAAAGGTTGATCCAATTAGCGATGCGCTCAATTTTAGGAACTCGAACCACCTTAATTATCGCCCACCGTCTCAGTACTATTCGTGAAGCTGATAAAATTGTTGTCCTCGATGGTGGACGTATTGTGGAGGTGGGAACTCATGAACAGTTGCTACAACAAGATGGTTTATATTCTCTCTTACACAGTCACCAGAGTTTTTAAACGTGATCGAGAAAATGAACCAAGTTTTCTAAGAAAGATTGACTTAAACTACTAGAGATATCATCTGTAGCCAGATTATTATTTTCATTGGTCAATTCTACCATGGGTATTTCTTCGGCTAAACCAATGACGATTAAGCCAAAAGCCGCTTTTTGTATGGTTTCTAGAGGTAAATCTAGCTGTTTAGCGATAGAATTAAGGGGGGTCACACCATCGGTAAATTCCCACACTTGAGACTCTATTTGATTAAGACGGAATTTGCTTTGTCCTTCTAAAATACTAATCAGAGAAGAAGTACCAATAGGTAATTTTTCTTGTAAAGCAGACCAATCCTTGAGAGTGCGTAAACCTGCTAGGGTAATTTCTGTCGCGGGTGCGCTTAAACCTGTCATTTCTGATCGGGGTATTTCCGCGTCAGAATCAAATTCAAACCAAGCATTTTGCCAAGTAAACAAGGTACAGACACTGCGCATTACTTGGATCGCAAACAGCATCTTCAGTTGTTCTGAGTCTAAGAAATTGTGAGCTTTAAGAGTTAACCCTAGGGGATTATTGTCATTGATTATTTCTTCTTCGGGAACGGTTTTTAACATTTTGCGATCGCGCATTAACGAAAGCAAGCTATCACCAGTCAGACTTTTTGCTGCGGCGACTACGCGACCTTGATGACACCAGATATAATAGGGAGAATTGGTTTGAGGTTTAAGAGTGAGTAAACCTGTTTTCAATCCTTGATCTAAAAACCGAAACAATTCAGCTAGGGAAAATTCTGATAAATAGCCAGTAATAGTCATAATTTCCTCCCTAGACGGCGCAATTTTGTAACAATTGTTTAACCAGTACGATGACTGCTTGAGCTACTGAGCCTTTTTTAGTAGCGTTAACCATCACTATCTGAGGTCGAGTCGCTTCGTCGGTAAATCCTAAAGCTAAGGCAATATTATCAGCCGGCCAAGCTCCGGGACAATCTAAATGAGTTAAGCCAATCACCATGGGTATTTCTGCTCTTTGGTTCATAAAATTGATGATGCGTCTAGCGTTAAGAAATTGACCTGGTTGATTAGCAGGGATAAGTAACATATAGGCGTGAGCTTTACGTATCAATATATCCCACATAAAATCAAAACGAGATTGTCCTGGCGTTCCATAGAGATGTAACGCCATATTGGGACTAAATTGTAAACGACCAAAATCAAAAGCAACAGTAGTTTTAGCTTTTAATTCCATGGTTTCGTCTGTAGCTCGGCGATCGGTATCTACAGGGGTAATTTCACTGATAGAACGAATAAAAGTCGATTTACCTGCGCCAACAGGTCCGGTAATGACGAGGCGCATAATTTCCATAACTATTAACTCCAATAAATTAAGCTATTCCTGAGAGTGAAATTAAACAGTTATTCTAATTACACTCTCTTAATCTTGATTTAACTTAAAATTAGCTTCAACTCGCTAAGGGATCGTTTGATTTCCAGCATTAGAACACCTTGTTTAGCTGCTTTACTAGCAAGAACGAGGAAAACCGCATCTTCACCACAACTAGTTAAAATACCGTAACCTTCATCTCCTTCTACATAAATTCGGTCAATTCCACCTCTATTGAGTTCGCTACCGATACGTTCACCTAGAGAAAGCATAGCAGCTGACATAGCTGAAACCCTCTCTTCATCCATCCCACTTGGTAAACTAGAGGCTAGACTGAGACCGTCTGGTGTAACTACTGCTGCTCCTTGAACATCGCTAGTACTAGACACGAAGTTTTGAAGAATACTGGTTAGTTTTTGAGTGTTAATTGCCATAATCGTTCCTTTTTACTGAGTTACAAATTTGATTACATTGAGCCTGCACCAGTGGTGATCAGTCGTTTAAACAGTCCTTCTGACCATCCCGTCTCTCGCAAGACTGCTTGTGATGCAACCTCTATATAGGCTTGTTCAATGAAGGCTAGGTCAATCATGCAGATTTTGCTCAATGATTCTTGTAAACCATTATCTTTACCTTCTGTTTTAAGTTTTTTACCTAATGCTCGTACCACTGTTGCCATAGCTGGCACGACGTGCTGAGGACCAATCCCTATACGTACGTGAATTAAGCCAATTCTCCAGCGACGCTCTGCATAAGCATTACCCCAGTCATCTATTCCTGTAAACATTTCGCCAAACCACTCTATAAATGTGTCCCGCAGACGGTGAATACGACCTTCTGTTTCGTTGAGAATAGCATTCATTTCAGCATCACGACCTAAATATGCGTAGAAATGATCAGACATTTCTGTTGCTATGGATTTTCCCCAATCTGCGTTAGCTTTTAACACGCCTTTATCCTCAGCACTGAAGACCATTCTAGCCTCCATTTTGTGCATAAATTCTTGTGGATCTAACATATTTTTGATGCCCAATGATAAAATTTCAGACTGGATGTATTTATTTGACCTAATTTATTTTTAACATCTTATTTTCCGTTGATTACTAATTTTTCTTATTTTTTAATAAAAGCACAATTTAGTTAACATTCACTGATTTAATTGTTTTTTAAAAGATATTTTTTTCAACTAATCTTTAAGCATTTTCACTATTTTTAATTTTTCTTAGTCTCAACTTCTACGTGTTAATACTTAATGTCAGAACCTTTCTTGAATCAGTAGAGTAATAAAACAACGTAGGAAAAATAAACACCATAACCCACTTAATCCAAAAGGAATAATTGCCCAAGAACTATAGGGAGTAGATAATAAGAGAATAGCTGTGACAATGGAGAAGCCCAATAAACACACATATACCAGAGTTTTTATGCCTAAGTTAATACGTTTTAATAATAATTCGGTTTCTAAAGAACGTACTCTAACCTGTAACTCGCCACTTTCTAGCCGAGATTCTAATCTACTAATTGAATCTTGAACGCTTCCTGAATTAGAAATCCGATTTTTCCAAAAATCTTTAGCTTGTCTAACTAACATATTTAAATTGATTTCACCCCGTTGAGAAAGAGCAATATTTTGTACAAAAGGTTTACTAGCAGCTAATAAATTATATTCTGGATTTAACCCTCTAGCAATACCATCTAAAGTAGTCAGAGATTTTAAAACAAAGGTCATTTGCGCGGGTAAGCGAAAAGGTTGCTCTTCAAACATTAAGTAAATCTCTTGACTGACTTCTTCAAAAGCTTTGATATCTACTGGTTTATCTCGAAATCTTTCTAGTAAAAAAGCGACAATTCTTTTAACTGGGGCTAAATCTCCTACTGGTTTAATTAAACCCATATAGATAAGCATCTGTAGCACTTCATCTGTATCTTTACGTAGAACAGCAAAAAAAGTACCCACCATTTGCTCTTTCGCCATAGATTTAATCTCAATCATTGTCCCAAAATCATAGAAAATTATCGCTCCTTCTTCATTAACTGCCATATTACCAGGATGGGGATCTGATTGAAAAAAGCCATCTTCTAACAGTTGTTTGAGATAACTACAAATACCTAATTCAATAATTTTATTAGTATTAATACCCTTAGCTTGTAAAGTTGTTAGATCATTAATTTTTATTCCTGGTAGATATTCTAGGGTTAAAACTTTTTTGGTGGTATAATCCCAATAGATTTTAGGGACTTTTACTTGAGCATAGTTAGTAAAATTTTCGCTAAATCTTTCGGCGTTTTTACCTTCATGAATATAATCGATTTCTAGATAAAGCAGTTGGAAAAATTCTTGATATATCTCTTCTAATTCGTATTGACGTAAACTCGGTAACCAACGATTCACAAAGCGAACTAAACCGTGTATGATTTCAAAGTCTAGGTTAAATAACTCTTCTAATCCTGGTCTTTGGACTTTAACTACTACTTTCTCACCATCATGGAGAATTGCTCGGTGTACTTGTCCTAGACTAGCAGATGCTAGAGGTTGTTGTTCAAAATCTAAAAAAAGATGTTCGAGTTGATTTCCTAACTCGGTTTCAATAATGGCGATCGCTTCTAGATGACTAAAGGGAGGGACGTTATCTTGTAGTTTACCAAAAGCTTGTATATATTCAAGGGGTATTAAATCAGCGCGAGTAGATAAAGCTTGTCCAATTTTAATAAAAGTTGGACCTAGATATAATAACTGAGTGACTAGCCATTGTGCGCGTTGCTGTCTGGTTGAGCTTTTCTGGTTACCCGTTAGTTTATCCCACCACAGATAAGCCAGAAATTGAAAAGCTACCCTGAAAATGTTAAACTGACGTCTAATGACAGATGAACTTGTTGTGGATTGCCAAGACAGAAGAGGTGAATTACTCTCAGTAATCATTATTGAGATGTTTCAGGTGAGCTACTTAAGCTTAAGAAGATTGATGATTGATTTTACCATAACTGTTCCATTTATTGAGGAGACTCTCAAGTTGCACATTTTAAAATCCTTACTAAATAAGAGATAGGGGAGTGTGGGAAAAGGTACTCATGCACTCAGAGTGCCTCAACCAGTAACTTTTGTCTTCAGATACAATATCTAAGAAGAAGCTTCTTTTAGTCGAGGTAGGGTGATTTTAAATAAGGTCACGAAAACTGATTTATCTCTAGTTTTTTTACTATCAAGTACAATTGTACCATTAAGCAATTCAACGAGAGATTTAACCAAAAATAATCCTAAACCAGTTCCTTGGGAGCTACCCTGATGGAGATCTTCTCCTCGATAAAAGGGATCAAATATCTGAGGTTTTTCTGTTGGGGTAATTTCTCTCCCTAAGTTACTGACTTTAATCACGATTAGGGATTGTGAAGATGCCAAGATTGCTTGAATTTCTAAAGATACCGTACTATTCGGTACAGAAAATTTACCAGAATTGTGTAATAACTCATTTAAGATTCTTAATAAACTTTCCCGATCTGAATAAATTTGTAATTGAGGATCTAGTTGTATAGCTAAAGTTAGGTTTTTTTCTTGCCAATTCTGGGTAAAAATATGACTTGCTTGCTCTACTATCTGATTAATTGAGATTAATTCATAATGAAATTCTAGTTGTGAAGTTTTAATTTGCTCAAAAGTCAATAAGTCATTAATTAACTGCGTTTCCTTATTACATTCTCTTTCTAAGATTGTTAGATAGTGTTGATTTTTTTCGTTGTTTTTAGTTAGTTTGAGCATAGATATCGCCATTTTCATGTTGGCTAGAGGTAGTCTTAATTCATCACTTAATCTAGCGATAAATTCGTCTTTTACTTTATCTAAACGTTTTAGTTGTTCTAATTGTTGTCTAGTTTTAGTAAAGAGCTTTCCTTGCATATCTAAGCTCCATTTTAATTGCACTGTGCGCTCTTGTACTAGGGTTTCTACTTGACGTAAACTTTGACTTTGAATCATAGCCATACTTATCTGCATAGCTACTGTTTGTACTAGTCGAATATCTTCATTTTGCCAAGAGCGTGATTCTCTTTGTTGTAAGATAATAAAGCCTAAAATTACTTCTTTGGCTGTTGATTTAATTTTACTAGTTAGTAAGGGAATAATTATAGTATTCGGGAAAATATGTGTTCTAAATAAATTAGTTTCTTGTTGAATTAGTTTGGTTACATTTTCAAGAATTAAGGGGTTAGGACTATTTAACCAAGCTTTTTTTAAAAGCAGAGAACTATCAAGTATAAACATCTTGGGAATTGCTTTACGAGGATATTCTGGAGACCATTGAGCAATAATTTCTACTTCTGCTTCAGGAATTTTAACTTGTTCTGATAAAGTAAAAAAAGGGTCTAAATACTTTAATTTAACGATCATTCCTTGATCTATTTTTAAACAAGCTCCTAACCCTGTTAAACATAACCTCCATAGGGTACTCATTTGAGATGTTCTCTCTATTTCCCTATTTAAATTGATTAAAAAAGATTGATATTGAGCTTGTTTTTTTTGTTGTTGTTGTACTTGTTGATAAGCAAAAGTTAAACTCAATAATAGTCCTATTTTTCTGATTTTTTCTTGAGTTAATAAACTCCAGGAGTGGGATTGGAAAAAACCTAAAGCGATAAAACCATTGACTTGCTCTTGATAATAGGTATGAAGATAAAGTAGGGAGTTACAACCTAATTGTTGTGCTAAACTTTCTATCCCTAAATCTTCTGCTGCTTCTGAGTTAAGATGAAAGGAGATCACTTGTTTGGTTGCAGGAATATTTTTAAGGTATAAGGATATATTTGGTGTTAATAACTCTGGAGATTTTGACCAATAACCAGTTTTAATACCATAACTATTGTTACAAGTTGCAATTAAACAAGCATCGGTCAGGAAACTAGCAGCTATTTTCAGCGCTAGGTTAGATAATAACTTGTCTGGATTTAACTCAGTAGTTAGTATTTCGAGCAATTCATCTTCAAATACTTCTGATTGCGTCACGAATTCCATTTTACTTAGCTCAACTTTTAATTATCATAGCGTTAAGCTAGTGCTACCTGTGGCGAGACTTTGTAGTAATTTTGTCATATCTTCTCCATTCAAGGGTTGACTAAACCAATCTCCTTGAATTTCATCACAATTGAGTTGTCTTAGTTTTTGGACTTGTTCTTCTGTGGTTACGTTTTGTGCTACTACTTTGAGTTTAAAACCGTTACCAAGAGCGATCGCTGCGGCAATAATTGCATTTGCACTGGCTTGATCTTTCCCTGCTTCTACTAGGGAGGGAGCTAATTTCAGACGACGAAAATTAAATTTTTGTAAATAGTCTAGCTGAGATGTTCCTGCGCCAAAATTATCTAGAGATATACCCACTCCTAAATGCACTAACTCTGGGATTTTTTGTTTAGCTAAATCTTCGTTTTCGCTAAGACATTGACTACTGATTTCTAGTTCCAAAAAATAATGATCTAATTTACTCTTGTCGAGAATATTAGCTATTTTATCGACAAAGTTAGGAGCTTGTAACTGTCGAGATAATAAATCAATACTAATAGGAATAGCTGTCATTGCTTGAGCTTGCCAAATTTGATTTTGTTGACAAATCTTTTCTAGCAACCATTCACTAATAGGTATAATGAAATCTGTTTGCTCTGCTAGGTGTATAAATTTTGTTGGGGAAATTAACCCCAATTCAGGATGTTGCCAGTACAAACTTGCTTCTAACCCTGTTAAGGTTTGGTCATTAATTTGGATAATAGGTTGATAATATACCTCTAATTCTTCTTTTTCTAGAGCTACTTGTAATAACTTTTCTAGTTTTAATAAAGTAGGAGTTTTCTGGTTAATTTTTGTACTGTAAAAGCTATAACTATTGGGTTTTTGTTTTTTAGTTTGTTCTAGGGCTACTGCTGCATTTTTGAGCAAGGTTGAGGGTTCTTCTGCATCAATTGGATAAATCGTTATCCCTAGATTCACTTCTACAGAATTAGAGTTTTTTTCTGCTGCTAATTGTAAAATTTTCTGCAATCTTTGGGCTATTTTAGCTATATCTTTTACTTGAAAAACTCTAGGTAAGAGAATACTAAACTCTTGACTATCCCACCGAGCTACAGTATCTCCTGCTCGTAAACATCCTCTAATCAGTTTACCCGTTTGTTTGATAATTTGTTCTTGTTGTTCTTGCTGTTGGGGGGTATTAATTTCGGTTTGATTATCAATTTCTACAAACATCACTGAGATTAAGTCGTGATGTCTTTTCGCGTTAGCTATAGCTGTAGATAGATATTCCTGAAACATCGTTCTACTAGGTAATCCCGTCAGGGGATCATATATGGGGTTATATTGATTATTCAATTCTGGTGTATGGGAGAGATTATCGGAATTGATCACAAAACATAAAATAGCTTTTTCTTGGTATTTAAGACTATTGATTTTTACGTTTACATTGATTAATGAACCATTTTTATGACGGTGTAGAGATTTTCCGATTAATTGGGTTACTAATTGAGCGTTATTGTCTAGTCCTTTTTCGATTACATCTTGATCTAAAGCGACGATATTTGCTAAATTTAAGTCAATCATTTCTTTTTGGCTGTAGCCTAATAAATTACTATAGCTTTCGTTGACTTGGACTATTTTTTGAGTTAAGGAGTCTATAATCAAGATACCTTCTCTAATTTGTTCCATCACTATGTGATAGAATTCTTCAGTTTCTTTGAGTGCTAGTTCGCTTTGTTTGCGTTTTGTATAATCAAAAATATAGCTTCTGATTAGTTGTGCATCTGCTAAATAATGAACGTATTGTTCAAAAACTTCGTTACCTATTTTTACTTCTCTGACAAAGAATCCTCCAGGTCTGCTATTTTTTTGATTAATTAAACCTGTGAGAATAGGGTGTTCTGTTTCGTTTTGGTGAATCGTTTTAAATTTTAAACTAGCTGCATCATTAATATAAGTTATCTTTCCTTCCCAATTTATTTCTATGATTGGATTAGGACTTAATTCGGGAAAAGATGCTAATCTGACTAACTCTTCTTGGTTTAGTTTTTCTAATTCTGGTTCATTAAAAGATATAGTTTGTTTAGCTGCTTCGATAATTTCTGTTTTACTTTTACTATCTTCAATAAAGGTTTTTTCGTTTATTTCTTCTTCGACTAATAGGTTAAAATCTGTACTGGTATTAGCTGCGATAACATGATAAATCGCTTTAGCTCTGCCTGCGAATCTAACTATATCTCCGTGTTTTAATTCATGAGATAAACAGGGTTTTCTGTTGACTATTATACCATTTGTACTTCTTTTACCTTGTAAATCTCCATCGATGATGCGATAGAGAAACTGATTAGTCTTATAATCAATTATGCGTAAAAGGGTAGCATGATAGCGAGAGACTTGATTGTCATAGAGGACAATATCATTTTTAGTATCACGTCCAATAGAATAAGTACTATCTTCTAGAGTAACGATACGTCGAGCTTTGCGATCTTCTATAACTAGAATATGGCGAACTTGATCGGAGTTATTAGCCATGGGAGTGACCTGTAAATTTTACTCATATTTGGTTTTGAGACTAACCCTGTATTGAACAGAGTTAGTTAATTAATACCGGGAAAAGAACTTTTTTACCTTTTTAGCACAACTATTAATATTGTACCTTTTTAGGGTGATAAATTAAGATCGGTAACAGCACCTAAACTACTAGATGAAACTAGTTTAGCGTATTTAGCGAGTACTCCTCTTTGGTAACGAGGTTGGGGAGGTTGCCAATTTTTTCTTCTGGTATCTAATTCAGTATCACTGATATTGAGTTGCAATAGATTTGTGTCTGCATCGATAGTGATGCTATCTCCTTCTTTGACTAAGGCGATCGCTCCTCCTACTGCTGCTTCTGGAGCTACGTGACCTACTACAAAACCATAAGTACCACCAGAGAAGCGACCATCGGTGATTAAGCCAACGGAATCACCTAAACCCGCGCCGATAATTGCAGAGGTGGGGGCGAGCATTTCTCGCATTCCAGGTCCACCTTTTGGACCTTCATAACGGATAACTAAGATATCTCCTGGTTTGATTTTACCTGCTAAAATAGCCGCTAAACAATCTTCTTCTGATTCAAAAACCCTGGCAGGTCCTGTGATTTGACGTTTTTTTATACCCGTTATTTTGGCTACTGCACCTTCTGTAGCGAGGTTACCTTTGAGGATAGCCAAATGTCCTTGATTATAGAGAGGGTTTGACCACTGATGAATTACTTCTTGGTCTGTAGAAGGTTCAGAGGGTACATCGGCTAAGACTTCAGCGATGGTTTGACCTGTGATAGTTAAAGCGTCCCCGTGAAGTAAGTCCTGTTCTAGGAGCATTTTCATGACCTGGGGGATACCACCTGCTTGATGTAGATTAACGGTTAGGTATTGACCAGAGGGTTTAAGGTCACAAAATACGGGAACACGACGACGAATGGTTTCAAAATCGTCTATAGTTAGTTTAACACCAATGGTATTGGCGATCGCCAATAAATGGAGAACGGAGTTAGTCGAACCCCCAACCGCCATAATTACCGAAATAGCGTTTTCAAAGGCTTTACGAGTGAGGATGTCTCTAGGGAGGATTTGTTTACGTATCGCTTCTACTAGCACAAAGGCTGATTTAGCGGTACTATCGGCTTTTTCCTCGTCTTCAGCTGCCATAGTAGAGGAGTAGGGTAAACTCATTCCCATGGCTTCAAAAGCTGAGGACATGGTGTTAGCTGTGTACATACCTCCACAAGAACCTTTCCCCGGACAAGCGTTACGTTCTATTTCTAGTAATTCTGCTTCGTCGATTTTCCCTGCGCTATATTCTCCTACTGCTTCAAAGGCGCTAACGATGTTAATGTCTTTACCGTTATAGTGTCCTGGTTTGATTGTGCCACCATAGACAAAGATAGAGGGAATATTCATTCTAGCCATAGCGATTAGTGCACCTGGCATATTTTTATCACAACCACCAATAGCTAGTACGCCATCGAGACTTTGTCCATTACAGACGGTTTCGATGGAATCGGCGATCACGTCTCGGGATACTAGAGAGTATTTCATTCCTTCTGTACCCATAGCGATACCATCACTAATGGTAATTGTCCCAAAGATTTGAGGCATTGCACCTGCTTTTTTTAGGGCTGCTTCTGCTGTTAAGGTTAAGTCGTTTAAGCCTACGTTGCAGGGGGTAATGGTACTGTAACCATTGGCTAATCCCACTATGGGTTTATTAAAGTCTTCATCTCCAAATCCCACTGCTCTCAACATGGAACGATTCGGCGATCGCTGTTGTCCTTGAGTAACTATTTTACTTCTGCGGTTATCTGTCATTGCTTTTTTTGTTCAATACCTTATTACCAGCATACCCTATCTTTAATTAGCCTCATCTTCTACAGGACGACTTTCTATATACCACTGCCGCCATTCCCCTGCACTACGTATGGCTATCCACAATAGCAACATAGCGATTAATCCTCCTTGTTCTGGTGCTCTCAAAGCAAATAAGACCATTAAAATCGAGAGAATATCTTCAAAGATAATTACTGCTATGGGTAGTCCTCTTAAGCGAAAAAACCAACCAACCTCTACTAATTTTATCGCTAGTGCTAAGGCTGCTCCTGTGATTGATAATACTATTAAAACTTCCTTACTAGTGGCAATACTATAATTTTTAATCACCACCACAGGTAATAAAGCGCCGATGATTGGAGTAAATAGTAATTGGACTATCTGTAACAAACGTTGTCCTCTGAATTTTTTGGATAAAATTAGTTCACACAAAGACCAAACAACTAGAATGGATAACAATACTTGCGGATGAAAATAATTAAGTATAGGAATGTCTGACCAAAGTTCTTGGGTTCTAATTAAGCCGACAATCAGCAATGGTAGAGCTATTCTCATTCCTACCGCTGCTGATATCGACAGTGAAGCTAATACTTCTATCATAACAGATTAAAGTTTCTTATTTAAATTTTCTGTATCAGCTTTTATGTTAACGTATCGGCAAATTGTGCTAATACCTTCAAATCTTCAGAATCATTGACATAGGGGATGACTCCTAAAACCCGAGTCTGGGTTAAAGATTCTATTAAAGCAATTGGTGCTAAATTTTCTATTTGTGTCACAGCATCGGGAGTAACACAACTGAGTACTATACCTTGAAGTTGAATTTTACTATAACGAGCAAACATGACATTAGCTACGGTTTGGGCGATCGCTCCTAATTGCACGGGAACGACTAAAATAGTAGGTAACCGCCAATCTCTAGCTAAATCAGCAACGGTTAACTCATGGGTAATCGGTGTTCCTAAACCGCCGATACCCTCTACTACCACTAAGTCTTTAGTTTCTACTAATTTAGATAAACTTTGCCAAACTAAGGCTAAATCAATTTCTTTTCCTTCTAAGTCAGCAGCTAGAGGAGGAGCAATAGGAGTGCTAAACTCTAAAGGGGTAACTATCTCTACTTGGGAATAGTCACTAAATAACTTTTGATAAAGTTGGCGATCGCCATAACCTGTTTGCATTAACTTCATTAAACCTATAGTTGCTTTAGGGTAATTTTGCAACCATGAAGCAACCAGAGAAATAGTTAAAACAGTTTTACCAACATTAGTATCTGTTCCTGTAATGAGTAGTTTGGTCATTAATTTAGTTTTTTTATGAATAATCCTTAGTTAATTTTACCGAGAAACAACTATTAAACAAAGAAAAAATTCACAACCGATTTGTAAAAACTGAGATAATAATAGAAAAGGTGTCAAGAAAGAGGTTTAAAATTTGCTGTGACCTATTCCCCTACTCTCTCCCTTGAGCTTATGTCCCCTATTCCTTCAGAGACTAATCGTTTGCGTCTATTTTCTGGCTCGGCTAATTTAACCTTAGCCCAAGAAGTAGCTCGCTATCTAGGTATGGATATCGGACCAATGCTCCGCAAATGTTTTGCTGATGGAGAACTATATATTCAAATCCAAGAATCAATCAGAGGTTGTGATGTTTATCTGATTCAACCCTGTTGTTACCCCGTCAATGATAATTTGATGGAACTGTTAATTATGATTGATGCTTGTCGAAGAGCATCAGCAAGACAAATTACCGCGGTTATCCCCTATTATTGTTACGCTAGAGCTGACCGCAAAACCGCAGGGAGAGAGTCAATTACCGCTAAATTAGTGGCTAATTTAATCACTCAAGCGGGGGCACATCGTGTTTTAGCTATGGATTTACACTCGGCTCAAATCCAAGGTTATTTTGATATCCCCTTTGACCACGTCTATGGTTCTCCAGTTATACTCGACTATATAGCTAGTAAGAATCTCTCTGATCTAGTCGTCGTTTCTCCTGACGTCGGAGGAGTAGCTAGAGCTAGAGCTTTCGCCAAGAAACTTGATGACGCTCCCCTAGCAATTATTGATAAACGTCGTCAAAGTCATAACGTCGCTGAAGTTCTTAATGTAATTGGTGATGTTAAAGGTAAAACAGCTATACTAGTAGATGATATGATTGATACCGCAGGGACAATCGTTGAAGGTGCTAGATTACTACAAAAAGAAGGCGCTGAAAGGGTTTATGCCTGTGCTACTCATGCTGTTTTTTCTAATCCGGCAGTAGAAAGACTCTCTAGTGGTGTCCTCGAAGAAGTAATTGTTACTAATACTATTCCTGTACCTGAATCTAAACAGTTTAAACAATTAACCCTTCTTTCGGTGGCTAATCTCATTGGTGAAGCGATCTGGCGTATTCATGAAGATAGCTCGGTAAGTAGTATGTTTCGTTAGTTAGGTGGAACGGTGGAACGGTGGAACGGTGGAACGGTGTTAGACTTTCCCCTGTTCACCACGCCCTACACCCCTATCCCCTCCTGCCTTTTACCTAATATTGCACAACTACAGGATCTAAGCTACGCCAAAGATACTATGTTACTACAGTACGATAGGGTCGCCAAGTTTGACTGATTTGTTTAATTTCCTCTAAACTGAGTTTCTCTTGCTCGCTATAGTGTAATTGGATAGCATTAATTAAGCCAATATCCCCTAAAGGGAGTTAGCAACTTCTCTTCTAAAGCAATCGCCATATTAGACAAATAAGCTATCTTTTGACGGGATAACCCACAAGCGCGTAATTGTGACTCTGTTAGTTGTAAGTAAGCATCAGCAGAAATAGAGGGTAAAAGTGCAGCAAATCCCGACCAAATCGCGTCAGCAGATTTAACCGAGATTTGTTGACCAACGATCGCCCTAGCTAAAGTGTAAAAAGCATTATGATAGTTTTGTAAGTTTTCACTAGGATAACTCTGTATTAGCCTACCCATAATTCTATCTTGAGAACCTAAATAGGCGATCGCTTGTTGCCAATAAATCGGAGAACTAATCATTTATGACAGAATATCAACAAAAAATGCAGAGACGTAAAGAAGTACAAGCACAACGTCTCGCTACTCGTAATCAAGAAAAAGGTCTAATTATCGTTCATACAGGTAACGGGAAAGGAAAAACTACCGCAGCTTTAGGAATGGTAGTCAGATCCCTAGGTCATGGTTATCGCGTCGCTATTATTCAGTTTATCAAAGGAGCTTGGGAACCGGCTGAAAAAGCCGTTTTAAGTCAATGGGAATCACAATTAGAATTCTACGCTATGGGAGAAGGGTTTACCTGGGAAACTCAAGATCGCGATCGAGATATCCTTAAGGCTACTGAAGCTTGGCAAAAAGCACAAGCATTTATGAATAATCCTGAATATAAATTAGTCCTTCTCGATGAGATTAATATCGCTCTGAAATTGGGTTATCTTCCCCTAGAAGAGGTAATTACAACCCTCGCTAATAAACCTGAAGACTCCCACGTTATTTTAACTGGTAGAGGTGCTCCTCAAGATTTAATCGCGATCGCTGATTTAGTTACGGAGATGAAGTTGATTAAACACCCCTTTCATGAACAAGGAGTTAAAGCACAACCTGGTATTGAATTTTAGCTTAAATCTAATTATGGGGATTCATATAGATAATGATATCAGTAATGCTAGAATTATCCCGACTCATAGTATTAACTCCCGCTATGCTATCAATAGATTCGAGAACTACTAAAGCTTCTTGAGGTAGGATCATAGCATAAATACCAAAATTATTCTTAAATATGTCTAACAATTGATTCATGTCTAGATAGAAATATTGGGAATATTTTTGAGGTAAATATCGATTAATTTTTTTAAAACTTTCCTGTTGAACTAAAGATTGATTACTTGTGGTTAAAGCTTCCCAAGGAGTGACAATAGTTACTCCTAATGTCTGTTTATTTAACCAACCTTGGGATAACAATAATTCTGAGTCTTGATACCATTCCGTAATCGTTTCTCTCCTAATTTGTCTATCTTGAACAGTGATAAAATTTTCACTAGCTAGTTGGGATAATTGAGCAAAAGTATTGCTAGCAGTTTGAGGATCACTGGTTTTAAATAAGACTAAACCACCAATCCCAAAACTAACTGTACTTTGATCACTATTAATTAGGGCGATCGCGTATTCTTGATTCATCCAACCAAAGACATCTTGATCCACATTTAAAGAAACTGTCGCAAAACCCTGACGAACTTCTCTGACAAATTCCTCTAATTCTGGTATGTTTTCGGAATGGGTAACTAAATCACTCCAGGTTTGCTTTAAGTTATGACCACTAATCAATAACCAGGTATTTTCAGGTAAAGAAGCTAAAAATTTTCTATCTGCTGAAGATAGTTGAGAAGTAACCAAACTTGGATCTAGTTTAACTATAGTTTGCATATGTAAACCATCTGCAACTAATCCTACTCCTGAAGCAAAACCTCTAATTTGTCCTAAATATTCTCGGTATTCTGGCTCTAGATCACTAGGATTATCGACATAAGATTCTATTAACAAATTTTTGAGCTTTAACTCTTGTCTTAAAGCTTTTATTCCCGGTCTATCCTGATAAGAAGAATTAGATAATTGCGCATTAATCGCTAATTCAATTGTTCCCTTTTCTTCTGCTATCACCAGATAATTGTTTAAAATAGCATAATAAAAAATGTTCCCTTGGGTAGCGATTTGATTAATGTCAACGTTGCGATAATCAGTAGTGACAATAGTGTATTTTTGACCAAGGTTTTTTTGATATTGGAAAGCTTTGATTTTATCTTTAATTCCTGCTACGACCAATAAACGACTATCATCAACCCAAGCTAAAGAAATACCCTCTACCCAAGGTAAGATATCTTGTTCGATTGTATTTAGATTCTCTTGAGGTAAATTTTGAGCAATTATACTTAAACTACTGCCAATAACTTTTTGTGCTTCTGGTGAAACCAAATCCGAGAGTTTTGACCATTGTTTCTGATTAGTCGTAACATGAGTAACCGCCAAAGTATTATAAGGAATAACACTACTCGCTTGATGAAAATTAAACTGTTGCCAAGGTAAATTACCTCTAAGATATAAATAAGCTCCACCAGCACCAGCTATTAACAAACCTGCTACTACGGTTAAACAGCCACAACCTTTATTTTGACTAGCCATAAAATTTCCCTAGGGGTTTAATCTAATTTCCTATAGCTACTACATTACCTTAAACAAGATTTTGGGAAAATTTGGCTATCTATTTACATTTCTTGACAAATAAACTTGACAACCCAAAGAACCAAGAATAAATGAAATCAAAAACAGTATAGGGTTAAGAATACCAAGTACTAAAGCAGTTAAAGCAGGACCTGGACAATACCCCGATATACCCCAACCTATACCAAAGATAGCAGCACCTAGAATCAAGGGTAAATCAACATCTTTTTTAGTAGGTAACTCAAATCTAGAGGCAAATAAAGGGTAAGAACTACGTAAAATCAAGCGAAAACTAATTAAAGTTACACCAACAGCCCCACCTAGGACAAATAATAAAGTAGGGTCCCAATTCCCCGTAACGTCAAGAAAACCCAAAACGCGATCGCGATCGACCATTTGGGATAATCCTAAACCAAAACCAAATAATATTCCTGAGATTAACGTTGCTATTGTTTGTTTCATAGTTATCTTAAGATAAAATTTAACTAATATTTTGAGGTTCAACAAGAAAGTGGACAATTCTTCTCAAGCTAAAAGTATCGAATTGTTACAAACAACAATCAACCAACTGCAAACAATCTTAGAAGAAATCAAAACTAACCCACCAGAAAACTTACCTAAATTGCAAGATTTAGAAAGTTTGTACAATTCTAGTCAAAATTTAGCACAAGGAATCTCTTTAACATCATCAACCCAACCTCAGCAGAAATCTTGGTTACCTTTATTACTAGGAGGGATTACCGCGATCGCCATTATCGCTATTAGTATTTGGATACTTAAACTCAATAGTCCTGTCATAGTAACAGAGATAACAGACACAACGGAAATTACCGAAACAATCGAACCAACCGACACAACCGACACAACCGAAATAGTAGAAACTCCCCTTCCGAAAATAATCACCCCCATTAAACCCGAACCCGTAATTATCCCAACTCAACCTTCACCCCAATTAGAAATTATCCCCGAACAAGGTTTAATCGCAGCCATTCAAACAGAAGTTGGCGAGATTACTGACAAATTTACCGAAAATCTCATAAACTTAGTAGAAGCGGATTTTCTCAAAAGTCTGTTGATTATCCAAGTAACCGAAGATTGGTATCAACTCACCCCTATTCAACAACAAGAAATGGCTAACCAGATTTTAAGTCGTTCTCAAGTGTTAAACTTTCGTAAACTAGAAATACGAGACAATCAAGGGGTTACTTTAGCTCGCAACCCAGTAGTAGGGAAAAATATGGTAATGATACAGCGGCAAGATTTGTGATATAATCAAGAAGAGATCGTTATTATTGTTTAAATACACGGAAAAATACCTTCAAGCAAATATGAGGATGGATTAGTCATGGGATTATTAGATCGCGTCAGCAGAGTATTTCGCTCCAACTTAAATGACTTAGTCAGTAAAGCAGAAGATCCAGAAAAAGTACTAGAGCAAGCAGTGATTGATATGCAGCAAGACTTAGTCAAACTACGTCAAGCAGTAGCACAAGCGATCGCGGGAGAAAAACGCACAGAAGCCCAATATAAACAAAATATTAGCGAAGCCGAGAAATGGCAACAGCGCGCCCAACTAGCCTTACAAAAAGGAGAAGAAAGTCTCGCTCGTGAAGCTCTAACCAGAAAAAAAACTTACTCAGAAACAGCCAACGTCTTAAAACAACAACTAGAGGTACAAAGTAAACAAGTAGAAGAATTACGACGTAACCTCCTAGGTTTAGAAAGTAAAATTTCTGAAGCTAAAACCAAAAAAGATATGCTCAAAGCCAGAGCAAGTGCCGCTAAAGCTAACCAACAACTACAGGGTACTCTATCTAGTATAGATACCAACTCAGCTATGGCAGCTTTTGAGCGCATGGAAGAAAAAGTTATGATTGAGGAAGCTAAATCTCAAGCTATTGGAGAGATAGCAGGTGGAGGTTTAGACGATCAATTCCGAGAGCTAGAAGCAGGTAGTGGAGTAGAAGACGAATTAGCAGCGATGAAAGCAGCTCTCAATAGTGCACCCGCTCCCCAAGCTTTACCATCTTCTTCCACTACTCAACCTCCCACTGATAGTCAAACACCCATAGACGCAGAATTAGAAGAATTACGTCGTCAGTTAAATCAATAATCAAAATAGCTAGTTTTTAAGTCCAGTATTGCCAATACCCTGTATTAACTGTCTTTGTCCGATTAAAAAGATTAACATAATTGGTAAAGTAGCAATAACTACCGCAGCCATCAGCAAAGACCAACGATTGGTAAACTGTTCTTGGAAACTAGCTAAAGCTAATTGTACCGTAACTAAGTCAGGACTAGTGGAAAAAACCAAAGGTTTAAATAAATCATTCCACTCACCAATAAAAGTAAACAGAAAAACCGTCACCAAAGCAGGACCAGATAAAGGTAAAATAACTCTGGTTAGTACTTGCCAACGATTAGCCCCATCTAAACTAGCAGCTTGTTCTAATTCAACAGGAATACTAGCAAAATGCTGCCGCATCAATAAAATACTGAAACCATTAGCAGCAGTAGGTAAAATCAACGCAGCGTAACTATCTAGCAAATGTACCCACTTAAGCACTAAGAAAATAGGAATAACCAAAATTTGTAAAGGAATAACCAAAGTAGTTAGGATTAACAAGGCGATCGCCCTTTTACCAACAAAATTAAATCTCGCTAACGCATATCCGGCTAAAGCTGAAGTAAGCAACTGTAAAAAAGTCACCCCTATTGCTACAATAGTAGAATTAGCAAAAGCCAGTAAAAAATTACCCCTCAGCCAAGCTTCTTGATAACTATCCACCCCTGATTCAAGAGAACGCCACAAAACAACCAGTAAAGGTGATAAGATCAATAAGGCAATTAACCATAGAGTAACAAGAGTTAGTGTTTTTCTCAAAGAGTGTAAAATCATAGATCAGAACTTATACTTGTGATAGGTTATTCTTAGGTTAAGAAAATATATCTTAAAGGGTTAGACAACTTATACTATAAAAGTGGTTAAAATAATCTAGCCATTGAGCGATCGATTCAGTTTATCCTACTCAGTTAAGCAAAAACAGGAGCAAAACTTAAATTATGCAAGAGCTTACTACAGTTAAAGAGCTTGATTATCAAAGTCAGGAATATAAAGACGCTTATAGTCGCATCAACGGTATCGTGATCGAAGGAGAAAACGAAGCCTGTCAAAACTATCTTAGCTTAGGTGAGAGATTAAGCGAACATCAAGAAGAATTAATTCGTTTAGCTAAAATGGAAACTCGCCACGCTAAAGGGTTTCAATCTTGTGGCAAAAATCTAGGGGTGACTCCTGATATGGAATACGCTCAAAAATTCTTCTCTAGATTACATGATAACTTTCAAACAGCACTAAAAGAAGATAAAATCGCTACTTGTTTTGTAATTCAAGGTTTAATTATTGAAGCATTTGCCATCGCCGCTTATCATCTCTATATACCCGTAGCTGATCCCTTCGCGCGTAAAATTACCGAAAACGTAGTTAAAGACGAATATACCCATCTTAACTTTGGTGAAGCTTGGCTCAAAGCTAACTTTGACAGCGTAAAAAGCGAAATAGAAGCAGCCAACCGCCAAAATCTGCCCATAGTTTGGCAAATGCTCAACGAAGTAGAAGCAGATGCTGCGGTTTTAGCCATGGAAAAAGACGCTCTCGTCGAAGACTTCATGATTAGCTATGGCGAAGCGTTAGGCAATATTGGCTTTACCACTAGAGACATCATGCGTATGTCTTCCCACGGTTTAAAAGCAGCCTAGTTGCTAAATTGCCCCGTTTCGACAAAAAACGGGGTATTATCGATAAAAGTATTAAATTTTTTTGAGTAATAGATGTTTGGTCTTATTGGTCATCTTACCAGTTTAGAACACGCTCAATCAGTAGCTGAGCAATTAGGATATCCAGAATACGCAGAACAAGGGTTAGACTTTTGGTGCTCCGCACCCCCTGCATTGATCGAAGAATTTACGGTTAAAAGTATTACAGGTCAAACTATCCAAGGAAAATATATTGAATCCTGCTTTTTGCCAGAAATGCTAGCAAATCGGCGGTTTAAAGCAGCAATACGTAAAATTCTCAACGCCATGGCTTTAGCCCAAAAAGAAGATATAGATATTACAGCATTAGGTGGTTTCTCCTCAATCATTTTTGAAGAATTTAACCTTAAAGACAACAAACAAATACGCAACGTAGAGTTAGAATTTGAACGCTTCACCACGGGAAATACCCATACAGCCTACGTAATCTGTCGTCAAGTTGAACAAATATCCCATAAATTAGGTATTGACTTGAGTAAAGCAACCGTAGCAGTAGTAGGAGCAACAGGAGATATCGGTAGTGCAGTCTGTCGCTGGTTAGATAGTCAAACCCCAATTGCAGACTTACTCTTAGTAGCTCGTAATCAAGAAAGGTTACAAGCTTTGCAAGAAGAATTAGGGCGAGGCAAAATAATGCCCCTAGAAGCAGCTTTACCACAAGCAGATATCATAGTTTGGGTAGCAAGTATGCCCAAAGGAGTAGAAATTAAACCAGAAACCCTCAAAAAACCCTGTGTGATGATTGATGGGGGTTATCCCAAGAATCTAGATAGTAAAGTACAACACCCCGATGTAATCGTACTCAAAGGAGGAATAGTAGAACATTCCCTCGATATTGACTGGCAAATTATGGAAATAGTTAATATGGATGCTCCTGCTCGTCAGATGTTCGCCTGTTTCGCTGAAGCAATTTTATTAGAATTTGAACAATATCATACCAACTTTTCTTGGGGACGTAATCAAATTACCGTAGAAAAAATGGCAACAATCGGTGAGTTTTCTGTAAAACACGGGTTTAAACCCCTGTTATAGGAGTAGAAAATGTCCAAACAAACCAAAAGAACCTTTATTCTCGAATTTGAAAAACCTCTGTCTAAATTAGAAGCACAAATCGACGAAATTCGTCAACTAGCAGAAGAAAATAATAGCGTTAGCGTCGCCGAGCAAGTAGAATATCTCACCGAACAAATAGAAAAAATGCGGGAAGATATCTTTAGCTCCCTGACACCATCACAAAAGCTGCAAATCGCTAGACATCCACGTCGCCCAAGTACCCTAGATTATATCCAAACCATCACCGATGAATGGATAGAACTACACGGCGATCGCCGCGGCTACGACGACCCCGCTATAGTAAGTGGTATAGCACGTATAGACGGCAGACCAGTAGTTATTATTGGACATCAAAAAGGACGAGATACCAAAGATAACGTGGTGCGTAACTTCGGGATGGCTTCTCCTGGAGGTTATCGCAAAGCCATCCGTTTAATGGAACACGCCCATAGATTCGCTCTACCAATTATTACGTTCATAGATACGCCAGGAGCATGGGCAGGAGTAGAAGCAGAAAAACTTGGACAAGGAGAAGCCATCGCCTATAACCTACGGGAAATGTTTAGCTTCGATGTACCCATAATCTGCACCGTAATCGGGGAAGGAGGCTCAGGAGGAGCACTCGGAATAGGAGTAGGCGATCGCCTGTTAATGTTTGAACATTCAGTATATACAGTAGCAACACCAGAAGCCTGTGCAGCAATACTCTGGAAAGACGCAGGTAAAGCAGAACAAGCCTGTAATGCTCTGAAAATTACCTCCAAAGATCTACAAGAGCTAGGTATTATAGACGAAATTTTACCCGAACCCAAAGGCTGTGCCCACACAGATCCTATTGCAGCTGCTAACATACTCAAACAAAGTCTTAAGAAAAATCTTGAAGAACTCGACCAATTAACCCCAGTAGCTCGTAAAAAACTCCGCTACCAAAAATTTAGAAAATTAGGAGTTTTTCACGAATAAGAATAACAATGTTATAATTACTAAGGCAACATAAAAACATATTGCCAGTAAAAGGTTATCAAAAGGTTAACAGGCAAGGGATCAAAATTTCTAGCCTAAAATAGAGATAACCAAAGACCAAAAACTCGCAATCATTCTATGGTTTTAAACAGAACAATCAACAACAACATTAAGCTACTAGGAATTGTTTTAGATGAGTTTTAATCTAGAGCAACCTAGGGCAATTATTACCGGATCAAGTAGCGGAATAGGGGCAGCAACAGCCCAAGCTTTCGCCAAAGCAGGAATAGCAATGGCTCTAGTCAGTCGGTCACCAGCTAAACTAGCAAAAATAGTCCAAGAAGCCCAAGATATAGGAGTAGAGGCAAAAGCCTATAGTCTAGATTTAGCCGAAATAACCACAGTTAAAACCAAAATGAGTGCGATCGCTGACGACTTTCAACCCATTGACATCTTGGTTAATAACGCAGGCATGGGTTACACCAAACCTCTAGCAGATACCCCCCTTGAAGACTGGCAACAAGTTTTAAACCTCAATCTAACTAGCGTGTTTCAATCAACCTTAGCAGTATTACCCCTAATGCGGGCACGCTCTCAAGGGATCATCATTAACGTAGCTTCTGTAGCAGCTCATGCCTATTTCCCAGATTGGGGAGCTTATTCAGTGAGTAAAGCAGGGTTAGTATCCTTCTCCAAAATTTTAGCAGCTGAAGAAAAAGCCCACGGCATCCGTGTCATGACTATCTCTCCTGGAGCAGTCAATACCCCTATTTGGGATACAAAAACAGTGCAAGCAGACTTTAATCGCTCACTGATGTTAACCCCAGAAGTAGTCGCACAAGCGATTCTTCAAGCAGCTACATTGCCTCCAGGTGCGGTGATCGATGAAATCACCCTGATGCCCAGTGCAGGCGCTCTTTAACCATCCCACAGCAGAAATTTACTTATTGAGATTACATCATGACCATAGCTTCTTCTAACGGTTCAAACTATTCTCCTACAGCATCAGAGTTAGCTAAAAAAATCGACAGCAGACCAGATCGCACCACCGATCAAGGTAAAACTATTCTAACAGAGCCTAAATTAAACCCCTTAGAAGCTCAAGAGCAACTCGCTAATGCAGTAGAGAAAATCTTAGAAGGTGTAGGGGAAAATCCCCAGAGAGAAGGACTACTGAAAACCCCCAAACGAGTAGCCGAAGCAATGTTATTTCTTACCCAAGGCTATGACCAATCCCTAGAAACCCTTGTTAATGGAGCTATCTTTGACGAAGGTCATAACGAAATGGTCTTAGTTAGAGATATCGACTTCTTTAGTCTTTGTGAACACCATATGTTACCTTTTATGGGTAAAGCACACGTCGCCTATATCCCCAATCAAAAAGTGGTAGGCTTGAGTAAATTAGCCAGAATAGTCGAAATGTACTCTAGAAGGTTGCAAGTACAGGAACGATTAACCCGTCAAATCGCCGAAGCAATCCAAGAAGTTTTAGAACCCCAAGGTGTAGCCGTAGTAATGGAAGCTAGCCATATGTGTATGGTGATGCGCGGCGTCCAGAAACCAGGCTCTTGGACAGTAACTAGTGCGATGATTGGAGCATTTCAAGAGGACCAAAGAACTAGGGAAGAATTCCTTAATCTCATTCGTCATCAACCCAACTTCTAATCTAAAATATTTTTGGGCGCTTAAACTTAAGCGCCTTGATCTTATGATTACTAATGCAGTTGGCTTAGATTTAACGACTATCTGGTAAACCTCAAACCGTCACAAAATTAGCAGGATCTTGATCTCGTCGATGCTCAAAAGGGATAGCTACTCCTTGTTTATCTCCAACTAAAGCCGCGGTTGTTTCTAAAGCTTCTCTGAGTCGTTTAGCTGCGTAAATAGACATATCCCGAGGAACACTAATGCGATCGCGTAAATAACGTAAAGCTGTATCTGAACCTTCAGGAGGAATACAGACTTTATCTGTGATTAAATAAGTAAGGGCACAACGCAAAGCCTGCTCAGACAACTCATCGGGAGCAGGATTAACCCGAATCAAGCTCGGACGATGTTTCAGCACTCGATATAATGCCTCTTGACGAGAGGTTTCAGGCTCAGGATAAGCTACATCAGGTAACCCGAACCAAGGTCCACGATCTACTCTATTCTGATTAAGTAAAGTTTGGGCTTCATTATTTGACCAACAACCACCCATTTGGGGAGGTAAATCGTGAGCGTGTGTATGAAAGTCACTTTGTGTACCACGATAAGTACAACGAGTTTCTAAAGCGTCAAACCAAGCTCCTAGACGAGGGTTTTCTTCTCGGAGGGAATAACCTTTATAGTAGTAAAGACTAGCGTTCATGCGCTCTACATAGGGCACAAAGACAATATCTGCGGTGCTAAACTCAGGTAAAAAATATGGTCCTGGAGTTTCTGCTAAGGTTGATTCTATTATCCCTACTGTGTCAATAAATTGTTGACGGTTACGTTGTTCTTCTGCAGTGGAACGTGTAGGATAACATAACCATAAACACCAAGCCCGAAATAATAATCTTTCTAATTGACGTAGGGGTAAAACTTTAGAGTCTAACATTCCCCATTCTAGAGTACCAAAAACACGCTCTAGGGCGAGTAAAATCTGGTCACTTTCGGTGATTAATTTACCATCCAATTCTAAAGCAGGTAACATACCCGAGGGAACTTTCCGTTTATACCAAGTTTCTTTTTTCCCATAACAAAACATGGTCACTTTTTGCACGCGGTAGGGTATGCGTTTTTCTTCTAACCATAACCAAATTTTTTGACAATAGGGACACCAAGCGTGATGATCTCTATAGAGGGTTACTCGTACATCTTTTTCTGAGCCACCAAAGAGACGTAAACGCCCTTGAGAATTGGTAGGACCATTAATTGTATCTACTTGATACTTACTACAGAGAGATTCTAATTCTTGCCAAGAGAGAGGAGCAATAGTCATAGCAGTGCTAAAATAGGGTTTAAGCTTATTCTAATTATATGAAATCACCGAGAGACAACCTCTTAATCGAGGCGATTCAACAACAGGATCTACTTACTTTACAAATTCTTTTAGCTGAAGGTATTCCTGATCGTCTCCATTATTCCCTGTTATACGCAGCTAGTGGGGGAAATCCTCAAATTGTACAATTACTCCTAGATCACGGTATAGATGTTAACTATCAACATAGTCAGACCTTAGTTACCCCTCTGATGTTAGCCGCCGCTGCTAATCATTTAGCAGTAGTTAAGACTTTACTAGCTTATGGTGCTGATGTTAATCTGACTAATGATGATGGCAGTACTGCTCTGATGATCTCTTCTTATAAAGGTTATAGCGATATGGTGCAAACTTTCTTAGCCGCAGGAGCTAAAGTTAATTTAGTAGATAAACAGGGAGACACCGCTTTAATAGTAGCTATAGCTAATCAACAATTAGCAATAATTAAACTCTTATTAATCCAAGGTGCTAATCCTTATTTAGGTAAAAATGCTCTGACAGTAGCTATTAATACTGGTAATTTAGCTATTATTGATATTTTACTCGATGAAGGTATAGATGTTAATTATTATTCTTCCGAAGAATTATCACCTTTGTTACAAGCTTTAAATCAAGAAAATCTGCTTTTAATTGAACGGTTACTTAAAAAAGGTGCAGCAGTTAATGAGCGAGATATTCAGGGAGAAACTCCCCTAACTTTAGCTATAGATACTGGTAATCAGGAGTTGCTTAGTTTATTATTAGAAAATAAGGCTAATCCTAATTTAACTACCCCTGAAGGAATGACACCCCTAATGATTGCTGCTACTAATGGTGAGCTAGAAATAGTTAGACTTTTATTAGCACAAGAAATAGATATTAATCAGCAAAATCAAGAAGGAGAAACCGCTCTTCATTTAGCAACAATTGAAGGTTATCAAGACCTAGTTAAATTATTATTAGAAACTGGAATAAATAGTAAAATTAAGAATAATTTGGGAGATAAAGCTCTTGATTTAGCTATTCTTCAAGATTATCAAGAAATAATTAATTTATTATTAGAATATGAGGAAGATGTAGATTTAGCTCTAAAAATAGCGATCGCCTCTAATCAAGTAAAGATAGTAGCTGATTTAATCAATAAAGGGGCAAATATTAATATTGTTGATCACGAGGGTAAAAATTTGTTAATGTGGGCAGTAGAGCAGAATAATCCCGAATTAATCAATTTATTATTAGCAAAAGGTATAGATATTAATCAACAAGATCAAATCGGTGCAACCGCAATTATGCGCGCAGTGGTAAGACGTTCTGTGGATGGGGTTAAAATATTATTAGCACAACCAGATATAAATCTGCAACTACGCAACCTAGGGGGATACACAGCACTGATGTTGGCTGAATTCTATCGGTATCCCGAAATGGTTGCGATGATCACACAATACAGTAAGGAATAAATATGACTATCGCCTTGGAGCAACTTTTAACCCCAGATATTAACAAACCCGCGCGCTATTTGGGTAATGAATTAGGCGCTAAACATAAACCTTGGTCAAACTCTCAAGTACGCTGGGTGTTAACTTATCCAGAAATCTACGAGTTGGGAGCATCTAATCTAGGTCATATCATTCTTTATAATATCCTTAATGAGCAAACAGGACAACTCTGCGATCGCACCTATCTACCTGCTTTAGATTTTGCCCAAAAACTTAAAGATACTAATACCCCTCTATTCGCCCTAGAATCTCGTCGCCCTTTGACAGATTTTGATATACTAGGCTTTAGTCTTAGCTATGAGTTAGGAGCAACTAATATCTTAGAAATGCTCTCTCTAGCTAAGATACCCCTAACCTGGAAAGAAAGAAATTCAACTAATTATCCCTTAATCTTTGCAGGTGGACAAACCGCTACCTCTAACCCGGAACCCTACGCGGATTTCTTTGATTTTATCGTCTTAGGAGATGGTGAAGAAGTCTTACCAGAAATAGGGGAAGTAATCGCTACAGAAAAAGCTAAACAAAGTAACAGAGAAGAATTATTACTATCCCTAGCCCAAGTTAAGGGAGTATATGTACCCCAATTCTACGCAATGTCTGAAGATGGTTCGGTATATCCCCTACGTTCAGATGTACCAGCTAAAATATTACGTAGAGTAGCACAACCAGACCCAGAATACGCCATTGGTTTAGTCCCCTATATCGAAACAATCCACGATCGCCTAGTAGTAGAGATAAGAAGGGGTTGTACTCGCGGTTGCAGGTTCTGTCAACCAGGTATGTTAACACGTCCTGCGCGAGATGTCGAACCCGAAAAAGTGATTAACGCGATTGAAAAGGGAATGCGCGCTACGGGATATAATGAATTTTCTTTATTATCCTTGAGTTGTTCAGATTATCTTTCTCTCCCCGCGGTGGGAATGGAAATCAAAAACCGTCTCAAAGACGAGAACATCTCTCTGTCTCTACCTAGTCAACGAGTCGATCGCTTTGATGAAAATATTGCTAATATTATCGGTGGAACGCGTCAATCTGGTTTAACTTTTGCACCAGAAGCGGGAACACAAAGAATGCGGGATGTGATTAATAAGGGTTTAACTAACGCAGAGTTACTCCAAGGAATTAAAACCGCGGTTGAACAAGGTTGGGAAAAAATTAAACTCTATTTTATGATTGGGTTACCAGGAGAAACAGATTTAGACGTTTTAGGAATCGCCGAAACTGTCTCCTGGTTACAACAAGAGTGCAAAATCAAGGGTAAACGTAAAGTACAATTTAACCTGACTATCTCTAATTTTACCCCAAAACCCCATACCCCTTTTCAATGGCATTCCGTCTCGACATCTGAATTTAAACGTAAACAAGAATTACTCAAACAAGCTTTTAAAGGTATCTCGGGAGTTAAAGCTAATTATACCGATGTGCGCATCTCGGCGATGGAAGATTTTGTTGGGAGAGGAGATAGAAGGTTAGCCCCTGTGATTAAACGAGCTTGGGAATTGGGCGCGGGTATGGATGCTTGGTGGGAAAACCTCGAAAAAGCCTATGGCGCGTGGGAATTGGCGATCGCCGAAGGTGGGTTAACCTGGAAATATCGCCAAGTAGAAGAAGGGGAATGGAATATCATGGAAACCCAAGGAGACGCAGCATTAGACGCGCCTTTACCTTGGGATCATTTAGATACAGGTATAGATAAAAAATGGCTCAAAGATGACCTGAAAAAGGCTTTAGAAGCAGCCACTGTACCTGATTGCGCCTTCGATCGCTGTTCTCTCTGTGGTGTTTGTGGTACAGATTTTGGTCATAATATTGTGATTACACCTCCTCCTATCCCTGAGTTTGGGGGACATTTTCAACCAGATACGAAGCGTGTTCAACGTTTACGGGTATGGTTTGCTAAAACTGGTGAAATGGCTTTAATCAGTCATCTAGATTTAATGCGTCTGTTTGATCGTGTTATCCGTCGTGGGAGTCTTCCTATCTCTTTTTCGGGTGGTTATCATCCTTCTCCTCGCATCTCCATCGCCCACGCTTTGGCTTTGGGGGCTACTAGTAGTGGGGAAATTGTTGATTTTGAGTTAAAAAGCTTTATCTCACCTGAAGAGTTTCATAACAGCTTAACAACCCATTTACCCCCAGAATTACCAGTTTATCGCGTCGAAGAGGTGGAGTTAAAATCTCCTGCGGCTAATGTCTTATTAGTAGCTGCTGAATATTTAGTTACGGTAACTACTTCTAATTCTGTTACTCCTAGTCAGTGGGAAAATTGGTTACAAGCAATCAAAGATAGTTCCGAGATTCTCTGGGAAAAACGCACCAAATCGGGTAAACAGGTTACCGTCAATCTACGCGATCGCCTATTTGAACTAAGTTTAACAGAATCTACCCCTGAATCAGTTACCCTTCGTTATCGTGGTAGTTGTCATCATGATGGTACTATCCTAACTCCCCAACACCTAATCTATATGTTAAACCGAGTGAGTAACCAAGAGTTTTCTCTCTTACATATTCATCGTGTAAATTTAGAGTTAGGGAATAGGGAATAGGTTAAACTCTCCAGAAACACTTTAAAATCTTTACTAAGCAAGAGATAGGGGAGTGTGGTTCGTGTTCAGAAATTTTTGGGGTCTTTTTTGTCAAGTACAATTTATCCCAAATTAGATGAGCTTACCCTGCAGAATATTCTAAACTAGGTTAGCTCAAAAAAGAACCTTTCACGCTATGTTATTAAAACCTGTACTCGTGGGAATTGGGGGAGGAATCATCTCCCGAATCGCTGACTCTTTTCGACAAAAAAATATTGACTTTGAGGGGATATCTTCACGTAAACAAGATAAATACTGGTTATTAGATTTAACCAACCCCTCAGAGTTTGATTATGATTTAATTACTGATGATCATTTAATTGTCTTAGCCGCGGCTATATCGTCTCCAGATAAATGTCAAAAAGAATATACTTTAGCTAGACAGGTTAACGTAGAGGGGACAGTAGAATTCGCCCAACGCTGTTTAGATAGAGGAGCTCGCGTTTTATTCTTTTCCTCTGATACGGTATATGGTCCTAGTCAACCTGGAGAAGCACCATTTATCGAAGATGTTACTCTACAACCTTTAGGGGAATACGCTCAAATGAAAGCAGAAGCAGAAGCGCTATTATTACCCCTAGGCGAGGTAAAAGTAATCAGACTATCTTATGTCTTTTGGCGGGATGATAAATTTACTAAATATTTAACTCAATGTGCTCTTACTAATCAAGCAGCCGAAATATTTGATCCCTTTGATAGATGTATCGTTTATATAGAAGACGTTAAAGCGGCAGTAGAAAGGTACTGTGATGCTTGGTCAGATATCTATGATAAAGTTATCAATGTTGGTAGCTCGATACCAGTTTCTCGTTGGCAATTTGCCACAATGTTCAAAAATCTGGTATATCCTAATCTAATGTTAACTAAAGTTGAACCAAAAGAAGACTTCTTCCGAGCTAGACCTCGTTTAATCTCCATGGATACACAGCGTCTAACTCGTTTATTGGGAAGACAACCAACAACAGTTGAACAAGCGATCGCCAGAGAATTTAGTGGAGAAGATCAAGTATGACCGCAAAAAGAGCCTTAATAACTGGTATCACCGGGATGGTTGGTTCTCATTTAGCTGATTTCTTATTAGAAAATACTGATTGGGAAATATATGGAACTTGCAGATGGCGTAGTCCTCTCGATAATATTGAGCACTTATTACCTAAAGTAAACGCTAAAGAAAGAATCCAATTATTATACGGTGATCTCAAAGACGAAATCTCCTTACGTAAAATAGTCGGGATTTCCCAACCTGATTATGTTTTTCATTTAGCTGCGCAAAGTTATCCCCAAACCTCTTTTACCTCACCCATAGACACTATGGATGTCAATATTTTGGGAACTGCGCGCTTATTAGAATGTCTCAAAGACTATCAAGAAGCTAGTGGTAACATACCAGTCATACATGTTTGTGCATCTTCTGAAGTGTTTGGACGCGTTCCTAAAGAGAAAGTCCCCATTAAGGAAGAGACAACATTTCACCCCGCATCCCCCTACGCTATCTCTAAAGCGGGAACTGATTTAGTGGGTCGTTATTACGCTGAAGCTTATAACATGATCGTCATGACCACCAGAATGTTTACCCACACAGGGCCAAGACGGGGTGATGTTTTTGCTGAGTCAACCTTTGCTAAACAGATAGCGATGATTGAAGCAGGTCGAATACCTCCTGTAGTTAAAGTTGGTAATTTAGACTCTATGCGTACTTGGGCTGATGTGCGGGATGCTGTCAAAGCTTATTATATGTTGGTTACCGTAGATCCACAGGGTGGAGAATGTTATAACATTGGCGGTGATTACTCATGTAGTGTAAAAGATATGTTAGATTATCTCCTCAAAGCTTCTACGAGAAAAGATATCAAAATAGAAGTAGATCCAGCCAGATTAAGACCCATTGACGCTGATTTACAGATACCTGACACGAGTAAATTTAAAAATCACACAGGTTGGAAACCAGAGATTAGCTTTGAACAAACCATGAAAGATTTACTCGATTATTGGCGTACTAAAGTAAATCAAGGTCGAGAATTTCTCAATAATCGCTAAAAAACCAGGGATTCAGCCTAAATTAGGTTGAATCATGCTTAATTATCCTAAATAGGAGTAAATTTTATGTATTTTCGAGCTAGAGCCCCCCTGAGATTAGGATTAGGTGGCGGTGGAACAGATGTTAGCCCCTATTCTGAGAAGTTTGGCGGTGCTATTTTAAACGCTACGATTAGTTTATACGCTTACGCCTCGATTCAACCTAGAGATGATGATAAGATTGTTTTTCATTCTCTAGATAGGGGAGAACGAGTAGAATTAACTAGTAGTAAGGTTTTACCTTTAGATGGGGAATTAACCTTATTAAAAGGTGTCTATAATCGAATTGTTAAGGATTATATTGATAAACCCCTAGCTTTTGAACTGACTACCTATGTAGATGCTCCTGCAGGCTCAGGTTTAGGCTCTTCTTCTACCCTAGTAGTAGCTATTTTAGCAGCTTTTAGTGAATGGCTCAAATTACCTCTAGGTGAATATGATATGGCTCATTTAGCCTATGAAATCGAGAGAGTAGATTTAGCTATGGCGGGTGGAAAACAAGATCAGTATGCGGCTACTTTTGGTGGCTTTAATTTTATCGAGTTTTTCGCTGAAGATCGTGTCATCGTTAACCCCTTAAGAGTTAAAAAAAGTATTGTTAATGAGTTAGAACTTAGTTTAGTACTTTACTTTTCTGGTATTAGTCGTTATTCTTCTGATATTATTTCTGCTCAAAGTGCTGTAATTAAGTCAGAAAATCAAGCCTCTCTAGAAGCAATGCACCAATTAAAAGAGCAAGCTTTTGCTATGAAAGAATCATTATTAAAAGGTGATTTAGAATCTATAGGTAAAATCCTCGATTTTGGCTGGAATTATAAAAAACAAACCTCTAGTAAAGTCTCTAATCCTCTGATTGATGAAATTTATCAAGCTGCTCGTGATGCGGGTAGTAGTGGAGGAAAAGTATCAGGAGCTGGTGGTGGTGGTTTTATGATGTTATTCTGTCCTGGTAATACTAGATATGCGGTAATCGAAACCCTACAAAGGTTTGGTGGTGAGTTCCGACGTTTTCAGTTTGTCGAAGATGGTGTTTTAAGCTGGAGAAGCAATTTACGATGAAAGAACAAATTAAAGAGGCGATTACGACTTCAATCTATATTAAAAAAAGTATTCTTGAAGATGAAGAATTAATTTCTCGTCTGCAAGAATGTGCAGAATCTACGGTAGCTGCTCTCAAACAAGGTAATAAAGTACTATTTTGTGGTAATGGTGGGAGTGCTGCTGATGCACAACATCTCTCGGCTGAATTAGCGGGACGTTTTTATAAGGATCGTGCTCCCCTTCCTGCTGAAGCTCTCCATTGTAATACTTCTTATTTAACTGCTGTAGCTAACGATTATGCCTATGAGGAAATATATAGTCGTCTTATTCGGGGAGTAGGACGTCAGGGAGATGTTGTCATAGGTTTATCCACTTCGGGAAATTCTCGCAACGTGGTTTTAGCTTTAGAAACTGCTAAATCTCTAGGTATGACCACCGTAGCTCTCACGGGTGAAGGTGGAGGTAAACTAAAAGCTTACGCGGATTATTTGTTTACTGTACCTTCTCGGGATACAGCGCGCATTCAAGAGGTACATATTCTGCTCGGTCATATCTATTGTCAACTAATCGAGGGGCAATTATTTCCCGATGGAGAATAACCTAGTAGTATATATATTAGCAGGAGGTTTGGGAACTCGTCTAGCTCATCTAGCGGGAGATAACCCCAAACCAATGGTACAAATTGGTAATTTACCTTTTTTGGAATGGCAAATCTTATTTTTAAGTCGTCAAGGTTTGCGGGATTTTGTCTTTTTAGTTGGTCATCGTCGTCAGGTCATTATTGATTACTTTGGCGATGGTTCTCACTGGGGGGTTAAGATTCGCTATGCTATTGAAGAGACTTTATTAGGTACTGGGGGAGCTTTTTTACAGGCTTTACAACAATATCCTAGTGAGTGGTTTTTGTTATTGAATGGGGATACTTATTTTGATTTTCCCTATAGTATCTTGATTGAACAAGCCCAAAAACAACCAGATAGTCTCTGGCTAGGCTTAAAGTTACGTACAGATTTAGCTAGATATGGTACTGTTGAAGTAGATAATCATTGGTGTATCCAAGCTTTTACAGAAAAAGGCGTAACTAAACAAGAGGGTTATATTAATGGTGGTGTTTACGCAGGAAATTCTCGTTTATTTAGTGGAGAAACTGTCCGTCGTTGTTCCCTAGAAGAGGATTTGTTCCCTCAATTATTAGCTAAACAATCCCTCTATGGGTTACCTTTTGGTAATAAGTTTATTGATATTGGTATCCCTGATGATTTCTTCTATGCTGGAGAACATCTACCAGAGTGGTTTAAACGTCCTAAACAACCCGCACTTTTTCTCGATCGCGATGGTATTTTGATTGAAGATACTGGTTATGTTGGTAAGGTTGCCGAGGTATCGATTTTGACCGATTGTTTACCAACTTTACTAGCTGCGCAAACTGCGGGATATCAACTGATTATTGTTACTAATCAAGCGGGAATAGCCAAGGGAAAATATTCAGAAACCGATATGCACTATACCCATGATTATTTGCGCCAATGGTTCGCTGATCATGGGGTTAAATTCACAGATATCTATTTTTGTCCCTATCACCCTGAAGCTGTTATACCCGAATATCAACGCTCTAGTCTGTTTCGTAAACCATCTCCAGGGATGATTTTAACCTCCGCTGATCAACATTACATTGACCTTGCTAATTCTCTAATGATAGGTGATAAAGACTCTGATGTTATTGGATTACCCTATTTAACTTCTTGGTTAATTCAGGGGAATTATCCGATAACTCGGAGCGATCGCCTTAGCAATTGGCGATCTTTAACTAGGTTTTTCCAGTCTATTCATCAGGATTAATCCCTAAAGCTCTGAGTTTTTCGGGTGACATACTCCTACACCGAATCAAAGATTATGGTGTAGGCTTCTTGTCTTTCACCTT
>RECR01000077.1 GCA_007693955.1 Gloeocapsa sp. DLM2.Bin57 | reverse complement strand
GCCCAACGTCAGGAGATAGAAGCGATGTTTAGTCTAAGTGATTTGAAACAAACTAAGTTTTATCAGGAAGCGAAAGAGGAAGGTAGAGAGGAAGGAATCGAGTTAGGGAGACAACAAGAAAGACAAGTAGTCAAACTAGAAACTATCCCTAAACTACTCCAACTAGGATTAAGTGTGGAGATTATCTCTTCAACCTTAGAATTACCCTTAGAAACCGTGATTACAGAAGCCAGAAAATACCAAAACAATTAATTAAGTCGAAGATAATCTAGGGAGATTTTCGAGAGATCCTAAGATCTCTCTAACATTTAGGTAAGACGTTAAAAGGTTCCTATTTAGTGCAATAATATAATCCAGAAAGTAAGCCTCATTTTACCGTTATTTTGGTAATTATCATCACTATACTCCCTCTTCCCTATTCCCTCTTCCCTTTCATGTAGTTAATCTTCAACAAGAGTTTTAGCAGCTTCGAGCATTTCTTGACCAATATCTTGCAGGTGTTCATGATTATCGATATAAGTAGCTAAAGCTTGGAGATAATCCAGACTATGACCTACGTTAAATTCAGGAATACGTGGACTAGATGCAGGAGAAACAATCTCGGGATGGATACTAACTTGATGGGCTGAAGCTAAAGCTTCACCTAGGTTATTAGTATTAACTGCTGATAATTGTTCACTACGAAGTTTATAGAAAAGACGAACTACCGCATCTTGAATAGGATATTTAGCGATCGCTTTTAAAATAGTAGCTTCAGGAGTAGAAGAATCAGAAGCATCAACTCTAATCGTACAAAAACGACGCACATCAAGGGGACAAAATTGCCATTTAGCTTCACCACGAGTTAATTCTATTAAAACATAACCCTTATCTTCTTTTTCCTCAGAAAAATCTACTCTTTCAATACTCCCAGGATAAATAATCGGTGGATCATTGGAGGGGTTGAGATTCTGATGTTTATGGACGTGACCTAGTGCAACATAATCAATTTCTTCTCTTATTAATAAGGAAACAGGTACAGAAAAACCCTTACTAACCGCTAAAAATCTTTCTGAACCAATACTAGCGCGATCGAGCATTAAATGACCTAATAAAATTGTTGGGATATCTGGTTTTAACTTGCGTATTTCTCCCTCTAAAGCGCTTTCGAGACGATCGAGTAATAATTTATCGATTTCATTTAAAGAAAGATTGCGAGTAATCTCACGAGCTTGTAAAATAGTAGTAGTTAGCCAAGGAATCGTTATCACTTGAACATCACCATGGGGGGTGTTAATCAAATGAGTTTTAATTCTATCTCCTACGATAAAACCAGGAACATCTAGAGTACGATAGATTGATAAACTAGCACCACCATTACCCTGAGAATGTTGATCATGATTCCCTACTAACAAAATAGTTGCTATATTAGCCTTAGCTAATCGTTTAAATTGTTCTGCAAAAGCGTCATAAACGTAAGGAGGTGGGGTAGCATCAGGGAAAGCATCACCACCAAATAAAACTAAGTCAACATTAAGATCTATCGCCTTATCTATACAAGTGCTTAAGGTTTTGATAAAATCTTCTAAACGCGTATTAATACCTGTATTTGGATTAATTTTGCCGTGAGAAAAACCAGATCCCATGTGAATATCTGATAAGTGTAGAATTTTAATCATCTTTTTATGGATAAAACTATTAGTCTCATACTCTATAGTAAACCTGGTTGTCACCTCTGTGAGGGTTTAGCAGCTAAATTAGCAGAAATAGAAAATTTACAGTTAGATTTAGAGATTAGAGATATCACTACTCAACCTGATTGGTGGGAACGTTATCAGTATGAAATTCCTGTATTGTGTTTAAAACAAGGTACATTAGAACAACCCTTACCTCGTTTCTCTCCCCGTACCTCTGTGACCAAAATTACAGATATGTTGATTAAGTATTCTCAAAACCCATGAAATTAACAGAATTAATTCCCGCAATTGCGATTAATCCCTCTTGTTTAGCCAAAGAAATCACAGGATTGAGTACTAATTCTCAAACTTGTCAACCAGGAGACTTGTTTATTGGTATGCCAGGTACTAAAGTAGATGGAGGTACATTTTGGCGTGATGCTATAGCCAAAGGAGCGATCGCCGCTTTAATTACTCCTGATGCTTTTAATCAAGTTCCCCCTACTGCTGCTGATTGCGTGGTAGCTACAGAAAATATTATCGCCGATTGTGCTCAAATCGCTGCTAAATTTTATGGTTATCCCGCGCAAAAATTATCTTTAATTGGGGTAACGGGGACAAATGGAAAAACAACTACTACTCATCTCATCGAGTTTTTCCTAAATCAATCTCACTTACCTACAGCTTTACTAGGTACTCTCTACACGCGTTGGCGCAATCATCAGGTAACCGCAGTACACACAACACCCTTTGCAGTAGATTTACAAGCACAATTAGCCCAAGCTGTAGCTGCTGGTAATCAATATGGAGTCATGGAAGTAAGTTCTCACGCTTTAAGTCAAGGTAGGGTAGCAGGTTGTGGTTTTAAAGTAGGGGTATTTACTAATTTAACCCAAGATCACCTGGATTTTCATCGGGATATGGAAGATTATTTTCAAGCTAAATCTCTGTTATTTACCCCTGAATATCTTCAAGGACGTGCCATTATTAATCAAGACGATGCTTATGGTCAACGTTTGATTACTAGCTTAGCTAAAGAGCAAGTTTGGTCTTATAGTATTGAGGATAGTAACGCCGATATTTGGACTAGTGATTTAGTCTATCAATCAACTGGTGTAAGTGGCAAAATTCATACACCAATGGGAATAAAAGAGTTTAATTCACCATTGGTGGGTCAATTTAATTTAGCTAATTTACTCGCTGCTTACGCTGCTGTGTTAGCTATGGGTATTGAGATTGACCTAACTAGTTTAGCACAATTTCCTGGTGTTCCAGGACGAATGGAAAGGGTACAAATACAACCTAATCAGGATATCACCGTTATTGTTGATTATGCTCATACTCCTGATAGTTTAGAGAATTTATTAACAGCTGCTAGACCTTTTATTTCAGGACAAATGATCTGTGTGTTCGGTTGTGGAGGCGATCGCGATCGCACCAAACGCCCTCTGATGGCTAAAATAGCAGCAACACTAGCTGATCAAGTCGTGGTTACCTCCGATAATCCTCGTACAGAAAATCCCGAGCAAATCATTGCGGATATCTTAGAGGGAATCCCTCTCGGAGTTACTCCCCTAGTAGAAAGCGATCGCGCGACTGCTATACACAAAGCGATCGCCCTGGGTAAACCTGGTGATGCTATTTTAATCGCGGGAAAAGGTCATGAAGATTATCAAATTCTCGGGACAACTAAAATTCACTTTGACGATCGCGAACAAGCTAAAATTGCTTTAGAAAATCGTGTGTAATGTTATGATTATGGTTAAGCTTACATAACCAGATTAAATGATTCCTTCTCTACTTGCTAGCGAAATCAAAAACAGTATCGCCGAGTTTCTTGCTACAGAAGTTAGTCTCGCGACACCTAGTTTGGCAAACTCTCTTCAGGTAGATACTTCTTTTTTTCTAGGATTACCCTTGCGTCAAGGAACAATCCGTGATCTGAGTTTGGGTTTTACGCATTATCTTCACCAGGAGTTAGCCTTTAAACGGTTACAAGCACCTAATTATCAATCTACACTAATAGTAACAAAAACACCATCGAGTCAAACAGAATACTACTTAATGCCTATTTTAGACCATTGTTATCAACATAAGCACAAAAAAGGTATAAAAGCTATTCTTGTCTATCCTTTTGACTCCTTAGCTATAAATCAATCAAAATATCTAGCTAGTTTGCTTCAAGGTAACCCTAAACTCAACAATAACCTGAGCGCGGGATTATTGCTCAATACCTCGAGGGAAGAAAAACATCAGAGCACAGATATCAATATCCTGCGCCAAAATCCCCCAGATATCTTATTAACTAGCCCTAAAATGCTCAATTATTTACTGTTGAGTCCACTTAATCAACAGATTTGGGCAAGAAATACCTCATCAACCCTTCGTTACTTAGTTATAGAAGCATTACATACCTTTGACCAAACACAGAGTAGTGATTTAGCTGGTTTAATCAGACGTCTTAAAGCACGGTTGAATACACCCAGAAACCATTTAGTCTGTGTAGGAACTTTAGTCAGTTTAACAGTAAAAGACAATCAGCAAGAACTCTTAACTTACGCTAAAACCCTATTTGATGAAACTTTCTTAGCATCAGGGATAATCAGAGAAAATAGGCTCAGTTCAAGTGAATTTTTAGTAGATGCTACCATTAACCCTCAACCAATACCTACTGACTGTGAACTACTTAATCCCAAAAATTACCAAAACCTAACCAAGTATCTGGAAACTCAATATCAACTTTGGTTTAATCTCCCCCTCAACTCTAATTGGAATAGTGAATTAGCCAACCATCTCCAGTCTTTACCGATTATCCACAACATCTTCAAAATTTTTGACTCTCAACCAATTATTTCTCAACAAGATTTACAAACAAAATTAGCTGAAACTAATAGTTTTCCCTCTCACAATAACCCTGAATATCCTACACTAGTTCTAGATAGCCTCTTTTCCCTCTTGGCGATCGCTATCAATCCTGAAGGAAATCCCTGGGTAGAATTTCAGGTGCAATTTTCCTTAACTTCCTTAACTAAAATGGTCAAGAGAGTTACTAGCTTAGCTAGCATGGTGATTGCTACTATCTATAACTCCCCCTATCATAATCATTCCCCTGAATTAACCGTCTTCGCTGATTTAGCAGAAGATGTCTTAACAACAAGTCTCTACCAAATTACTATCCGTATTGCTTTAGCTCAGTTTTTAGTTACAACTAGTCAAGGTATATCAGTACAAATAATTTCTCAACAACTTCCCAATTATTGGCGAGCTAAATTAGGTAATGATCTAGATTATGTCTCTACATTTCTACCCCCTGATTTAGAGTCTCTCTCGGGTAAATTATCTCCTCAATTACTGCAATTACTCAATCAACGCTTAGAATCAGAAGCGATCGCCGAACTTGGTTTAAGATCTAGGGATCATGGTTCACTAGAAACTACAGCTACCTGTAGTATAAGTCTAGAAAAACTCTTCTTCACTCCAGCTTGTCAAGAATTATTAGGGATTTTAACTAGCCAAATTAGTGGACTAGAAAGACTACAACTAGAAGATGTAGAGCGATTTATCCTCGGTTTAGTCTATCATCTTCGTCAAAAAGTAGGAATTTTCGCTAATATTACCCCTGAAAAACCTGTTAATTTATTAACAACTTCCTGGTATCAAAATTGGCTAGATAAAATATTTTCCCCTTATTCACCTTTAATTGTTAATCAATTAGAAAATTTATCGGCAATTATCCTGGATAACTTAGTTAGAAAAGGTATCTTGAAGGTGGATAAAGCTAATCAAATTAGAGGTATTGCAGCAGAAGCATTGCTACTTAATAATCAGACTTATTCCCTTAACTGTAATCAATGTGGACATCAGATTATCTGCGATCCTAGTGAATTATTGCTTTGGACAAAAATGCCTTGTTTATGCTATCAATGTCAAGGAAATTATAGGCAGCCAAGTGAATCAAAAACTAATTTCTTGCGTAACTTTTATCGAGAAAGTAAATTACAAGGTATTTATGTACAAGATACTCCCTTATCAGAAGGTAAAATCAGAGATGCTGACTCCCTAACGATAACGATAACTAATAATACACAGCAAATATATAAGCCTGTCAAAATAATTAAACAGGGAGTAGATTCACTCTATTTAGATTTAGATATAACTCTCAAACAACAATTAATCGCTTATAGCTTAGATTGTTGGGTAATTAGTGGGATTAGTGTAGATGAACTACCAGAAAAACTAGGAGTTGTTCTCAATAATATACAAAAATTGCCGCCAAAATCTTTTCCCTATAATTGGTTAGAATTTTGCCACAATAATCAACAGCGAATCTTAGCTAATTTTGCCAAAATATTTTCAGAACAAATCAAACCTATAACTCAACAACAACTCCAAGATTTCATGGCAACAACTCAAGCAGGAGGAATGAGTCACCTTATCCTCAATCGGTTACAGAAATTAGCTACAAACCGGGAGCAAATAAAAAAACAACTTCAAACCTTAACTCTTGCTAATAAGCATGAAGAAATAGAATTACTTAAAAAGATTAACAAAAAAAGTATTTTAGATTTCTTGACAGAAGAAGAGCTATTTACCGAATACGTTTTACCCAATACTCAAGAAAATTTACTCAGCACAACTTTAGAAAACTCTCAAGATAAATCTAGCCCAGTTATTCCCCAATCTTCCTCTTTTGTTTCCCCCTACCTAGAAGAAATTATTACAGTTGAAACCAACTTAGAAGCACAAACAGAACTACCCTGGACAGAATTAGAAGAGATACTCTTTGATGAACATAGTTTAACTTTATTAGCTCATATGAGACAATATAAATGGTTATTTCCCAATGTAGGTTACGAATTAACTAATCAAAAAGGAACAGTTATCGGTGAAGCTGAATTTGCTTGGGTAGAGCAGAAAACAGCTTTATTACTCGATGATACTTACAGCCAAACTTTTCAAAATTATGGCTGGAATGTCTCTACTGTTGCAGCTACCCTGGAACAACCAGAAGTTTTTCGTCAAAAATATCTACGGTATCAATAATTATGTCTATTTCTCCTGTTCGGTTGGCGATATCTCTTGATTTTTTAGATGCTTTTAGCAAATTACCTAAACAAATTCAACATAAAACTCATAAATTAATCGATAATTTCCAAAAAAATCCTCAGCACAGGGGATTAAACTATGAGTCCATTAGACACGCTCGTGATCCTTATCTAAAATCTTTGCGTGTTGATCAAACCTATAGAGCGATCGTTCGTCAACCTGAGCAAGGTCATACTTATATATTATTATGGATCGACCACCATGATCTAGCTTATAACTGGGCTCAAAATCGATTATGTAAAATTAATCCTGAATCTGGAGCAGTACAAATCATCGATCTAGAGTTAGCCAAAAGTACAGAAACGGAGATTAATCAGCGTTATACTCCTGATATACCTCGTCGATTTCAAAATATTTCTAACCGTAACTTTTTGCGTTTAGGAGTCCCTGAAGAGTTCCTCGAAGCAGTAAGATCTGTAGTTACTGATGAGGATATTGACCAACTTTTACCACAGCTTCCCGAAGAAGCCGCCGATGCTATTGTAATGTTGGGTGCGGGTTATGCTCTAGAGAAGGTACTAGAAGAGCATCAGAAAAAACAAACAGAGTATATAGATACCAGTAATTTAGAAACAGCTTTAAACAGAGATGATAGTAAGCGCCGTTTTTATGTAGTTGAAAATGAATCAGATTTGTTGGCGATGTTAACAGAGCCTTTGGAAAAATGGCGAGTGTTTCTGCATCCTAGTCAACGTCGTCTCGTCGAAAAGGATTGGAAAGGTCCTGTACGCGTCTTAGGTGGTGCAGGTACGGGTAAAACTGTGGTGGCGATGCACCGTGCTAAATGGTTGGCTCAACATCGTTTTAATCAACCAGAAGACCTAATTTTCTTGACCACTTTTAGCAAAAATTTGGCTATTGATATTGAGATGAATTTGCGTAAAATCTGTTCACCTGAGATACAAAAGCGTATTCATGTAGAAAATATTGATTCTTGGGTCAGTAATTTTTTGAAAAAAGAAGGTATAACTAACAAAATTGCCTACGATGACCAGGTAAAAGCTCTTTGGCAGAAAGTTTATCGTCAAGCACCTTCTTCTCTGTCTCTGTCTTTATCTTTTTATCAAGATGAGTGGAAGAAAGTGATCCAAGCTCATAATATTTTGACTCTCAAGGATTATTTAGCGATTTCTCGGGTAGGAAGGGGGACTAGTTTACAGCGAACCCAAAGAGTAGCGGTTTGGTCAGTATTCGCTCAATATCGCGCTCTCCTTCAAGAAGAGGGATTCAAGGAGTTTGATGATGCTTTGCGAGAGGCTTATCATCTACTTCAAGGTAAGTCCTTACCTTTTCGCTCGATTATCGTTGATGAAGCTCAAGATATGAGTGAAGGTGTCTTTCGCTTACTATTAGCTATGGTTGGCAATAGTAAAAATAATCTTTTTATCGTCGGTGATCCTCATCAGCGTATCTATTCACATCAGGTGGTGTTGAGTCGTTGTGGAATCGAGATTCGAGGTCGATCGCGTAAATTAAGAATCAATTATCGTACTACACAGCAGATTGGGCAGTGGGCAAGGTCTATATTACAAGATATTAACTTTGATGATCTCGATGGACGCTCTGATAACCTCACAGACTATCATTCTTTACTCAGTGGTGAAGAACCTTTGATTCAAGGATTCTCCTCCCAAACAAAGGAAATCAAGTTTTTACAACAAAAGATTAAGCAAATATCTAATCATGTTCCTCTAGAGAGTATTTGTTTAGTGTTGAGAACTAATTATTTGATTGAGATTTACCAACAAGCTTTAGAAAAATATAATATTCTTACTTACAAAATTCGCCCTAATGAAGCTGACTATCAATCACTACCAGGTCTGCGCATTACGACTATGCACCGAGTCAAAGGATTACAGTTTGAATATATTTTTCTTCCCTGTCTTAATCAAGATATTCTCCCTCTGGAAAAAGCTTTAAAATCAGCTCCTGATCTAACTACACGTGAAAATCTTCTCAATCTGGAGCGATCGCTATTGTACGTTGCAGCAACCCGAGCTAAACAGTTGGTTACTATTAGTTATTATGGTAAACCTAGCCCTTTTTTGTATTTATAATTCTAATAACCCCACAGGTGGATTAATTTCAATACGTTGAGTTTCTAAATCTACCACGGGTACTATTTCTTTAACAAAGGGTATCAAGACTTTATTTTCTTTCCCTTCTAGGGTTACTTCTAATAAATCGTTACCTAAAAATAAAACAGCAGTCACTATCCCAATTTTCGTCCCGTCGATTTGATGATATACCGACAGGTTAATTAAATCGGGTACGTGATATTCATCAACACCTAATTCAGGACGATCGCTTTTGTCAACCAACAATTTAGCACCTTTTAAGTTTTCTGCTGCCGTGCGATCGCTTACTTGAGCTAACTTAACTACATAAATATTCTTACCAGGAATTGGGTAACTTGAGACTAATTCTACTACTTCTGGGACACTCTCCTGGGGACGTTGTAACCATCTTTTCCCTAGTTGGGTAAATCTTTCGGGGAAATCACTACTATTTTTAACCCTTAATTCCCCTTTTAAACCTTGGGGAGCAACAATCTCCCCAATTTCCAACCATTGATCATTCATTTTACTGTGTTTCCTAACCTTTGAGTTTTTGACGTAATCTATTTTGTTGTTTTTTGAGTTGTCTTTGTCGGGCTGATCCACCTCTACCTTTATGATTACGTCCTTCTTTACGAGGTGATTCCCAACGCTTTAAAAGTCGAGACATAGAAAAGTATATTGTTACTTGTTTATCTATCTTATTATAGTCACCAGTGACATACTCCTACACCGAATCAAAGATTACGCTGTAGGCTTCTTATCTTTCACCTTCAGAGATGATTGACCGTTTTTGAGTGAGGCGATGCCCATCCCCACTTTTTTAATTA
>RECR01000076.1 GCA_007693955.1 Gloeocapsa sp. DLM2.Bin57 | reverse complement strand
TTAAAAACTTATGTCAATAACCAGAGTGAACCACTGTAAGCGCGATTAAGATAGACAAAAAATCTTATCAATGACAATTCTCGGGGAATAATTAGAAACTTTCAACCCTACCCCCTACATCCTACATACTGTTTCCTTTTTAAGTCTATTGTCATCTCTAAGTATTATGCTATCTGGAAAAAGCACCGTTCCACCGTTCCACCTAACCTTATGAGAATTTCGGATGTCTTCCCTTTAATCCCGTCATTAATTTAAGTGCTTCCACCTTAAGAGATTGAATATGAATCATTAACCACAGACCAAAACGTCGTAAGATAACCACAGGTAACCAATCATTAGAAAAAAGGCGATCTAATAAATCAGTAAAGCCTAAAATCGTTAAATTCTCTAATTTTCGCCAATTTTCATAGTGTTTAAGCACCGCCAAAGCCCCAATATCTTCACCTTGCCTAGTAGCTTGATTGATCACTTCAGCTAAAGCGGCAGCATCGCGAATCCCGAGATTTAAACCCTGTCCACCTACAGGATGACAACAATGAGCAGCATCACCAATAAGAGCTAATCTCGGTTTGACATAACATTTACTCTGCATTAATTGCACAGGAAAAACTAGGCGATCGCCAATCAACTCACAGTTACCCAAAGACTCAGGTAAATGTCTAGCCAATCTTGTCATAAATTCCTGGTCAGTTAACTGTTTTACAGCTGTTGCTTCTTGGTGAGGAAGAGTCCAAACGATTTGACAGCGATTACCTGGTAAAGGTAATATACCCATTGGACCTGTAGTCCAAAAACGCTCAAAAGCTACATTATTTTCTAAAGCTTCATGCTTGATCATAAAAGCTACACAAGATTGCCAATATTTCCAACCTCTAGTAGTAATTTGCGCCCATTCACGTATGCGTGATTTAGCGCCATCTGCACCCACTACTAAAGCAGTGCTAATCTCCTTGATTTCTCCTTCAAGATTAACCCTGAGATTAGCTTGATCATCTCTATACTCTATTTGCTGTACTTCAGCCGGAGCTAACCATTCAATCCTAGGACAATCCGCTACAAAATCTTGTAAACTACTTAGTAAGGGCTCATGCTCAGCAACGTAACCCAAATAGTTGCTTTTTAAATCACTAGTATTAAAGCGCACCAATTGTGGATAATCAGCGTCAGATAGACTGATATGAGAGAAATTAGCTATTTTTGAGAAAATTTCTTGCCATACGCCTATCTCTGTCAAAATACGTCCAGACATCAAAGAAAGAGCATAAGCTCTTTGTCTTTTAAGGGTTTTTTCTAGGGGTAAAGCTTCGATAATAGCTATGCGCAAACCAGAGTTTTTCAAAGCAGCAGCGAGAGTAGTGCCTACAATACCCCCACCGATAATTACTAAATCATAATCTAAATTAGGTTGCTGAAAGTTCATTTTTTTTGATTTAAAACAGCTCTTTCTCCTATTTTAGTTAAGTTATGTTAACTTGTGCCAATCTTTAAGGATAACCATAGGTAGGTACATTGGGTGATACTTGAGGGATTGGTTGGGAAATAGGACTAGTACCTACATTAGTATTATAATTAAACCCACCTGTTGAGGGTGTTTGTTGCCTAACAGTAGTCTCTTCTACACTAGTAGTCTGGTCAGTTGGTGTTGACTGTGGCTGTGGATTATTGTTAGGAGTAGAAGGAGGAGGGGTTTGTCTGACTCCAGAAGTTCTCGGAGTAACTCCCCAAGTATATCCAGAAGGACCAGTAGGTGTATTTTGTGCTGTGAGTTGATTATCTACAGGTTGGTTTTGTTGTCTTCCTCTCCCATTAATGCGTAACATAGCTGCATCTAAAACCGTCAAGCGAGGAGTTCTATTTCTTGTACTCGTAGAAGTAACCAACTGCAGCTGCTCTGCATCTTCAGTACTAGCACTTGCTGAATTATTCTTGAGCAAGGTACGATATTCTTGCACTCTAGGGTTTTGTAAAACTTGTTCTGGTGAATAATTACCTCGACTAGTAGTAACTTGAGTTTGATTAGTAGTGCTTAAAGGTTGATAAAAATTACTACTTGATTCAGCCCTTTTTGCTTCTAACCATTGTTCTAAGAATCCTGGCTGTTGAGAAGTCATATTTAAGGTAGGTTGTTCGTAGTTAACAACTTCGGTGTTTTCTGACTGTTGAGCAATAATTTCAGAAAATCCCGCTTCAGTAGTAGAAGGAGCATTATTTAAATCAAGACTAGCCGATCGCCATTCCGGATTACGAGAATATTCCCACACACAAAAACTAAAAAAAGAAATTACCCCTAGAGAAGTTAAAAATAAAGGACGAGTAAACCGTTTTAATCTTGCTTTGAGATAGCGTGAGTTCAGAGATACTTTAGATGTTGACATAGCTTAGAGAACTCTTAATAAATTATTGAACTGATTTTAGTTTAACAATTTCGTGGGCGCTTATTAAAAGCGCCCGATTAGTTATACAGCTTCTGAATTCCAAGCCAAACTACTCGAAGCCTTTTCAACTAAAGCTAAAACATCGCTGCGGGTGAGTTTTTCTTGACCAAGAGCCATAACTTCTAGTGTACCATGAGCTAAAGCTAAAGGAATTTGACAAAAATCTAGCACAGGTCCAGGCGGTAATGATTTAGTATAACAATCAGCTAGATATAAATTACGACGTGCATAAGCCTCCATTTGTTTAATATCCCAATTATGAGGGAAGAAATGTACACCTCTAGCTTTGTCTTCGCGGTGATTGCGTAAAATATTTACCGACTGTAAACCTCGACCAAAACCAACTGCGTACATACGATTAGTTTGAGTATTATTATACCAAGCCCATAAATCACATAGCAATAAACCTACTGCACCTGCTACACTAAAAGTATAACTATCTAAATCTCCTTCGGTTTCGATATACCAATTACGCTCAGACCAATAAGCCATGCGATCCGCCATGGCTGCGGTAGCGTCCCAAATTCTAGGAGCTATAGTCTGAGGAGCTAATAAACACCATTCCCCGAGGCGCAGACTTACTTCAGGTAAGTTATCCTCATCTGTAGTTAATCCTGCGGTAAAATTTTCTAAGTGGTAATGTTCAGAACTAGCTTGTAAATTTAAACTAAGACGACGTAATAATTTAGCTTTAGTGAGATTATTTAAGGTAGGATGATCTTCTATCTCATCGATCGCTCGCATACAGAGATAAGCTGAAGCAACCGCTTCTAACAACTCTGACGGTAAACGAGAAATAGGTATATAAAAGGTTCTACTGGTTTCTTTTAAGATTTCTAAGGCATTGTCACGTAAATTCATCAATTAAACTCCTCACGCCAATAATTTTTAAGATTTAGCATACAGGGGGAAGCTCAGAAAAACCACCCCCAATCAGATTACAATGTCGCGGCGATCGCTCGCTCCAATTTAACCGCTGCTTCCTCTACCTCCTCGGAACTAACTATTAATGGGGGTACAAAGCGTACAACTGTTGGACCTGCCGGAGCTAATAATAATCCTTCGGTCATAGCTGCTTTTACCACATCAATAGAAGTAATCTTACTATCAGAATGCAATTCTAAACCATTAATTAGACCCCAACCGCGAACTTCTTTACACAATTGAGGGTATTTCATGGCGATCGCTCTTAAGCGGGTGCGCAATTGTTCTCCTCGTTGTTGAACATTTTGCAGGATATTTTCTGTTTCTATAGTGCGTAAAACGCTCAATCCTGCAGCACAAGCGAAGGGGTTACCTCCGAATGTACTAGCATGACTTCCTGGTTCAAACACGTTACAAAACTCTTTACACATCATTGCACCGATAGGGATACCTCCTGCTAAACCTTTAGCGCTAGTGAAGATATCTGGCTCTACCCCTAGATTTTCGTAACCCCAGTATTTACCTGTACGTCCTACCCCTACTTGTACTTCATCGAAAATGAGTAAGATACCGGTTTCATCACAGATTTTACGCAATCTTAAGAAGTATTCTAGTTCACCAGGACGTACTCCACCCTCTCCTTGGAGAGCTTCTAACATAATTCCGGCAACTCGGGTGTTTCCTTCGTCAATATCGGTGATCGCGTTTTCAATCGCTGCGATATCATTATAGGGAACATAAGCAAAACCAGGTACTAAAGGGCTAAAATCTTTTTGATATTTAGGTTGTCCTGTTGCGGTAATGGTAGCTAGAGTACGTCCATGAAAACTCGCATGAGCAGTTAAAATAACTGGGTTGTCTAAATCAAGTTTTTGATGAGCGTATTTACGAACTAATTTGATAGCAGCTTCGTTAGCTTCAGCACCAGAATTACAGAAAAACACTTTATCAGCACAGGAATGCTCTACGATCCAACGCGCTAATTCTCCCTGTTCTGGTATATAATACAAGTTAGACACGTGGTGTAACTTTTGAATTTGTTCCGTTACCGTTTTAATTAAATTAGGGTGAGCATGACCTAAAGTAGCAGTAGCAATACCAGCGACAAAATCCAGATATTCTTTCCCGTTGTTATCCGTTACCCGACAACCACTTCCTTTAACTAAAGCGATGGGAAAACGTCCATAGGTTTTCATCACATAGCGATCGAATTCGGTCATGTCAAAATGACTTGGGGGAGATAAAACAGGAGATTGTAAATTAAGGGTTTCTAGACTCACAAATTAATCCTCGTGAAAATGACAAAATTTAGTTAGATTTACTGTACTTTATTCTAACTGTACTCAATTGTGCACAAAGTTTTTTCTATACAAACTTCTCAATGTTAATCCAAAGAAAATATCAACAAATTAGGAAAGACTTAATAACAGGTGTTTTTACCCTGCTATCTATTATCCTAGGTGGTACGGTTTGGTACTCTCAAGTAGAGGGTTGGTCATGGTCAGATGCTGCTTATATGACCATTATTACCCTTTCTACCGTGGGATTCCTCGAAGTTCAACCCCTAGGAGTGCGAGGACGTCTGTTTACCATGGGGCTAATTTTGATGGGGTTAATCACTATTGGTTATATGGTGAATCGCTTTACAGAGGCTTTGATTGAAGGTTATTTTCAAGCAGGTATTCGCAGGAGACAGGAACAAAGGATGATCGAAAATTTAGATAATCATTATATTCTCTGTGGTTTTGGACGTACAGGAAGACAAGTAGCTCAAGAATTAGAAGCTGAGGGAGTCACCTTTATTGTCATTGACTCTCAATCAGACACCGTAGAGAAAGCACAAAACTTGGGATATTTAGTCATTCAAGATGATGCAACCCTAGATGAATCTTTGCAGAAGGCTAAGATAGATAAAGCCGTTTGTCTAATTACTACTTTAAGTTCCGACGCTGAAAATCTCTATACCGTTTTATCAGCTAAAACCCTTAATCCTAAAATCCGGGCTATTTCTAGAGCTAGTACCGAAGAAGCGGTTAAAAAGTTACAACGAGCTGGAGCTGACGCCGTTGTATCCCCATATATTACTGGTGGTAAGCGGTTAGCAGCGGTAGCAGTGAGACCTCAAGTCATGGACTTTGTTGATGGTATTTTAACAGGAACTGAACGCTCTTTTTATCTAGAAGAATTTCTCTTAGATCCTGATATTTGTCCCTATGTAGGACAAACCCTGAGTGAAGCCAGACTGCGATCGCAATCTGGAGCTTTAGTGTTAGCTATTCGTCGTAGTAATGGGGATTTAATCCCTGGTCCAACGGGAGATACACGCTTATTTGCTGGAGATTTAGTCATCTGTATGGGAACAGCAGAACAATTGCGCTTACTTAATAGTATCCTCGGTCCAATGTCTTCTAATTCACCTCGATTACCTAAACAGCAATTTTAAAGCATAAACTAAATGCAAAATCAGCATAATTACATTAAGATTGTAGCAAATTAAACAACCTTGACCAAAAGAGTCTTTAACAATAAAGAGTTAAAATAGTAATTATCAAGTATGATTGACTCAGTAAAAACTCTTTGTCCTTATTGTGGTGTGGGTTGTGGGTTACAAGTATTACTCCAGAAAACAAATACAGCATCCGTTAACCCCACCTGGAAAGTCACAGGCGATCGCCTCCACCCTTCTAGTCAAGGGATGGTCTGTGTCAAAGGAGCAACAGTTACTGAATCTTTGTCCAACAATCGTTTAGAATACCCGATGATTAGGGAATCCCTCGAACAACCCTTTCGACGTTGCACTTGGGATGAAGCCCTAAACAAAATAGTAGAACGTATAAAACTAGTAGGCAGTACCCAAGGTGCAGATGCTATCTGTATGTATGGTTCTGGTCAATTTCATACTGAAGATTATTATACAGCACAAAAACTGCTCAAAGGTTGTCTAGGAACAAATAATTTTGACGCTAATTCTCGTCTGTGTATGTCTTCTGCTGTATCTGCGTACCAAGAAAGCTTGGGGAGTGATGGTCCACCCTGTTGTTATGATGACCTAGAAGAAACCGACTGTGCCTTTTTAATCGGTACTAACACAGCAGAATGTCACCCCATAGTCTTTAACCGTCTCCATAAACACCTCAAAAGAAATCGTAAAGCCAAACTAATCGTAGTCGATCCCCGTCGTACTAAAACCGCAGAAGCAGCTGATTTACACCTAGCTATCCAACCAGGAACAGACATTGACCTCCTCAATGGGATAGCCCACCTACTATTAAGATGGGGAGCAATTGACAGCTATTTTATCGATGAATGTACCCAAGGCTTTCCCCAATACGCCCAAATCATCGCCGAATATCCCCCAGAAAGAGTAGCCAAAACCTGTGGAATATCCGTTAATGAAATTATTCAAGCCGCTAAATACTGGAGTGAAGCCCATCGAGTATTATCTCTATGGTCTATGGGTATTAACCAATCCTCAGAAGGAACAGCTAAAGCTAGAACCCTAATTAATCTACACCTAATGACAGGGAATATAGGTAAACCAGGAGCTGGACCATTTTCCTTAACCGGTCAACCTAACGCCATGGGAGGAAGAGAAGCAGGAGGATTAGCCCAACTCTTACCAGGTTATCGTTCTGTAGTCAACGCCGAACACCGTCGCGAAGTAGAACAATTTTGGGGATTACCTTCAAATAGTATTTCCCCTCACAAAGGAAAAGATGTCTGGCAAATGATTATAGGGTTAGAACAACAAGAAGTAGGTTTACTGTGGATAGCAGCTACTAACCCCGCAGTGAGTATGCCAGATTTAGAACGTACCAAAGCAGCCCTACTTAAATCTCCCTTTACCATCTATCAAGACGCCTACTACCCCACAGAAACCTCAGCTTATGCTCATATTCTCTTACCTGCTGCTCAATGGAGTGAAAAAACAGGGACAATGACCAACTCTGAACGTATGGTTACTATCCTCCCTCAATTTCGCTTACCACCAGGAGAAGCTAAAGCCGATTGGCAAATCTTCGCCGAAGTCGGCAAAAGACTAGGATTTACGCAACAATTCAACTTTTCCGATGCTGCTGCTGTTCACGCTGAATTTGTCCAATTAACCCGAGGTCGTCTTTGTGACATGACGGGAATCACTCACGCTAAATTAAGTATTCATGGTCCAAGACAATGGCCCTGTAGTGAAGGACAATCAACAGATAATCAACGTTTATATACTGATTTTCGCTTTTTAACACCCGATGGGCGGGCTAGATTTGGCGCTTATCACTCGCGAGGATTAGCTGAACCACCTAACCCTGATTACCCCTATATTCTTACCGTAGGCAGACTCTATGGTCATTGGCATACCCAAACTCGCACAGGTCATATTGCTAAAATTAACAAAATGCACCCCCATCCCTTTTTAGAAATTCATCCCCGAGACGCAGCTAAGCTGAATATCAACGATACTGAATGGTTAGAAGTGCGATCACTTAGGGGTAAAGCACGTTTTCCCGTTCAAATCACTAAAAATATTACCCCAGGTACTGTCTTCGTACCTATGCACTGGGGTAGTCTTTGGGCTGATGACGCTGAAGCTAATAGTCTCACTCACCCCGAAGCTTGTCCTACTTCTCGACAACCAGAACTTAAAGCTTGTGCAGTACAGTTAATTCCTGTCAATAATCTTCAACAACCCCAGAAGACATCCTCTATGAGTTTGAGTAGTTTATGAAAACCGAATTTTTCAACTTTGAAGCCGATTTTGTGGATAACTTACGTTGTATCCCCATGATAGTGCGATTTAAACTAGATACCTGTGGTGTTAAATTAAAACTGACTCACTGGAATAACTTTAGTGGAGAAGAAAGACAACTGTTAGTCTCTCTCCCCTGTAATAATAACAACGAAGCTATAGCCTATAAAAACTTCCTCCAGAGTCTGATAGTGCAAAAAACTAGCACACCGGCTGCAGAAATAGCCATTAACCCTAAGCCACCTTGGCTAGATGCTAATACTATCCCTCCAGAAGTAAGGGCTAAAGCCTTAGAATTTGCCATTACTATCAGTATAACACAATGGCAAAGTCTGACACCCCTACAACGCTTCGCTTTAATTAAATTGAGTCGCCCTAGTCACGAGAATAGCAATTTTTATCCTGCTTTACTAGAATTTAATCTTACCTAAGAGGGAAGAGGGGAATGAGTTCGCAGTAACGATTGCCAAAGGGTACGTAATCACGTACTATTGTGGTTGTGAGCTATTCTTATCGAAAGCAATCCTAACGAAGAATGGACAAGTGCCAAGGATCTAGGAATCCTGTAGTACTATGTGGAAGATTGTTTTCAGTAAAAAGGCGGTAGCGGACTTAGAAAAGATTCTAAATGCTGGACTTGAAAATAAGTTAAAGTCTTTTCTAGAGATTCTACAAGAGAACCCTTTGGCTCTCTCGGCACTATGGGGTAAATTGTATTGAAAGTTACACTTTCTTCTCTTTTGCATGAGTGCATGAATGCCTTTTGCCTATAACCATTCTTGTGAAAGCTTATCACCGCATGTACGGGAGAGCCGTATTGACTAACACCGTTCCACCTAAACCCTAACTCCAAATTCGCTTTAATCTTTATTCTGTAACCGTCTCAATAACTCCTGAAAGGGTTGCCAGTTGTCATCTATAGCAATAGCCTCCCATACAGACTCAATAATTGGTCTGAGTAAGGCTGTACGGGGGTTAGCTTCTAACAGACGTTTACCTACTGTATCTAAGTCTTGTTGCTGTAAACAACGTTGATATAGTTGACGCCAACTCTCTAAATTCCTTGCACTGATGGAAAGGTTCTCTAAGATAGTATCTGGAGCCTCTGACCAACTATAATTAAATTGTAGGGCTAATTCAGCAAAAAACTGATGATACCCCACTTCAGACTCTTTAAGTAAAGTAATGGTTTCTGCTAGTAAGAGATTGCCTTCGGGATTGTCTAAACTAGCAAAACCTAATTTATTTAACATCAAAGCTCGATAAGCACTATGATAATGTTCATCAAATTGTGCTAAACCTCCTTCTAAATCGGCAACGGGAATGACTAAGCTTAAGGGGATCTGTAATTTCTCTAAATTTAAACGACATATCCAGGGTTGATTGCCATAACTGTATAAACCACTATAGTCAAAATAAGCAGCAGTAAATTTAGGATCGTAGGTGAGAATAAAGGCGTAAGGTCCATAGTCAAAACTTTCCCCTGTAATAGACATATTATCTGTATTGAGTACTCCATGACAAAAACCGGCTGCCATCCATTGGGCTGCTAAGTTGGCGACTCTAGCCACTAATTCAGCATAAAATAAAGCATAGCGCTCGCTTTTTCCTGCTAAATGGGGATAATAATAGTCAATTACGTGTTCTAGCAATCTCTCCACTAAGTCAGGTCGTTTGAGATAGTGTAATCGTTCAAATGTACCAAATCGTATATGTGAATTATTGCAACGTACCATTACTGCAGCCCGAGTCGGAGAGGGTTCGTCATCTCGCCATAAAGACTCTCCCGTCTCAATTAAACTTAAACAAGCTGAGCTATTTACGCCCAATTGCCATAAAGCTTCCGCGGCTAATACTTCTCTGACTCCTCCTTTGAGGGTTAATCTGCCATCAGCATTACGAGAATATGGCGTAGTACCAGATCCTTTTGTTCCTAAATCGTAAAGACGTCCATCTCTCCCGCGGATTTGTCCATAAATAAATCCTCTACCATCTCCTAAATAAGGGTTATAATAGCCAAATTGATAGCCGTGATACCTTAAGGCTAAAAAAGGACGTACCCCCCTAAATTCGCCAAAGGCTTCGCTAAAATCGCGATCGCTTACTTCTTCTGGTTTTAATCCTAACCTTGGTAACAGGCGATCGTTGCGGAAACGTAAGATATGAGTAGGAAATTGTGCAGCTTTGACTACATCAAAATATTCCTCTCCCAAGTTTTCCAAGGCGGTTTCGTAATTTAAATTTAACCAGGGGTTAGATTCTGATGTTGTCATGATGAATTTATTTTAGATTAAAAAATATGCCTGATTCTATAATGTACCAAGAAGATGACACTTACGTTGTCCTAGAAACTGGGTTACCTGAACAATTTCTCACCTCAGAGGAGTTGTTGTTAAAGCTTGAAACCGTGATTAATAACTATCCCGAAAGTTTGCCGAGAGAATTAAATAAGTTTTCTTCTACTTACGAAAAAGCCCAACATCTCTTACAAAATTATTGTGATTTTGATTTAGAACCAGGTCAATATCTACAATGGTATCTTGTTCGTTTAGAAAAGTAAAATTAGGTATTAGGTTTGACGTTTTAGTTGGAACTGTATTATTTTTTTATAGCAGTACAAGCTAAGGTGTTTGACATTTTCAAATTATGAAACCCATTACTAGTCTAGCTTTTGCCTGAGTACCTGAGTGCCTGCGCGTAGCGCTATATATGATATGTTTCCTGCTCCCCCATCTCCCCACACTCTCCCCTATTTCTTCATTCTTAATTCTTAATTTCCCTTTTCCCTCTTGCTTATTTCAATCTCGGGTAATTCTTCTAACCTAATAAAAGTAACTATACTTAAACTATCCTCATCGACTTCTAAATGTAAAACCCGAGAAATAATTCCTTCTGAATCTAAACGTTGTAAATTTAAATCCTCTAGATTATTTTGAATATATCGATCTAGAAATCTTGGTGAGACTCTTCTCTCATTAATAGTCGCTACTGGTTCGATAATTTCCAATTGGTGACCTTGTTTTACTGCTAAACCGAAATTAACTATAATATTCATCGTTTCCTCTTTTGGCTTAGAGTATAACTCTAGATTTATCTCTAACCTATTATCTTCATTGAGTTTGACTTCAACAGAGATTAATTGATAATTTCTACTTTGAGGTATTCTAGTTTCTAAATAAGATTTTACTACCTGGGATCTTAAAGCTTCGTTTAAATCATCTTCTTTAAGTATTAATCTCATCCCTAATTGTATTGGTTGAGAAAGAATTCTTCTACTGATAATTTCTTCTCCTACAGCAAAATCAGGTATGTCTATAGGATCTGTTTCAATTTCTAATAAATCTATTCTAACTTCAGGAATTAATAATAAACCTCTTGTAGCTATACTCAGTCTATCTATTTTACCTCCTAATAGTCTGTGGATAGGTCGATTATCAATCCTGACTGCTAAAGTTTCTACGTCAGTAACGCGATCGCGTATCGCTTTAGCTACTTCTTCTTCAGCAATGATACCACCAGTACCAATCACAGCCATCAAACTAGTTAAAAAAATTGTGATTACTTCCATAATTGTTATTTCTAATTTGGGGTAATTTAAGTAAAACTCCAATAAAAAACCAGTAATATACATTAACTGGATCAACGACTAAAGGATAATACCAAAGGTTGTAGCTAATTAACAAGATAAATAACCAGATACACATTCCCCATGATCGCCAAGCTGATATCTGAGCAGAATTATAAGCTAAATAGGTTAATCTAGAGATATAAGATACTAAAATCATCCAAACAGTCCAACCTAATATACCTATTTCATAGATAACTTTTACAGGAAATATTTCTACTAGATAAATTCTCCCCCAATGACGCGCAGCACTATCTGTAGTTCCTAAACCTTTTCCCAATAATCCTGGTGCTTGTCTTATTAACCATTGAAATTGAGAAACAATAAAATCTTGTGGGGGAGAATATTCCCACCTATTTAAAAAATTAGCTAAACTTTCTTCAGGTAGATTAAAGTATTCTAAAGTCAAGAATATCAGCATAAATAATCCTAATTTTAACCAAATTTTGTTTTGATATTTACCAGTACAAAAAAATAAAGTAACTAAAATCAGAGGAATCAATAATATCGCTACTCTTTGACGAGAAACTAGAGTAGCTAAGATTAATAATACCATTCCTATTATACTCAAACAACGCCATTTAATCTCCTTCTCAATCAGATAACCACCAAAAGCCAAAAAACTATTAGCAATCAAAAACCATCCCCATTGCCAAGGTGCTACAAATGTTCCAGGTAAGCGAATTAATCCCCATTCAGGATTATATAACAGAGAACCTCCTACTAAACATCTAGCTTGCAAACTTGGTTGAGAATTAGCTGGAGGTAATAAATCACTATTCCCAGGACAAATATTATTAATCAGTAATAGATATTGCACTAACCCTAGAAGACAACAAATAATTATTAAACTAATATGTAAACGACTTACAATCAATAAATCATCAGTATTGCGAATTAAATAATAACCACACAATATTAAGGGAATATAACCTAAAAAAACTTTTAATCCTACTAAACCCATTAAGACTGTATTTTCAGGAATATTAACTAACAAAAAGGTTAGTAAACAACTAGCAATAATCACAAATATAACTAAACCCAATTTTAAATATTGCTTAAAAAACTTAGTAATAATTTTGGTATTAATTACAATATATAATAGAGCAGGAATGTAAAAAAAATCTTTAATTAGATGTAACAACCAGGAAAAAGAATGATAAACTATATAACCATCCTTAGCATCAAAACTAGCATCAAAAGCATAAACAACTGTACCAGCAAAAGGTAAATAAAGTAGTAATAACCATAAACCCAGACGAGGGTAACGAAAAAATACAGACATAAACAAAGTAACTAAAAAACTAGTCACCAGTCCAAATCTTATCCCGAAAATAAAAGTTAAAACACAACTAATAACCAGAAAAAATAGAGCTTGAATCGTAAAAAATAATTCTAGTTTCCCAAAAGACATTAAAATAGTAGGGTGAGATTAACGACAATTATAAGTTATTAGTACAGAGAATACTATAATAAAATTTTTGCTCAATTAGGTAAATAGACAATGCGACTATCTCAAAAACTGTTTGTCACACTAAGGGAAGAACCAGCAGAAGCAGAAATAACCAGTCATAAGTTATTATTGCGTGCGGGATATATTAGAAGAATTGGTAGCGGTGTTTATGTTTATCTACCCTTAATGTGGCGAGTATTGCAAAAAATCTCTCAAATCATTCGGGAAGAAATGAACGCTACAGGAGCATCAGAATGTTTACTACCACAGCTACAACCCGCGGAATTGTGGAGAGAATCAGGAAGGTGGGATACCTATACCAAAGCAGAAGGGATCATGTTTAGTCTCAAAGATAGACAGGATCGCGAATTAGGGTTAGGCCCCACTCACGAAGAGGTGATCACAGCGATCGCCAAAGACATGATCAAATCCTATCGACAACTACCTATACATTTATACCAGATTCAGAGTAAATTTCGTGATGAAATTCGCCCCCGTTTTGGTTTAATGCGCGGAAGAGAATTTATCATGAAAGACGGTTACTCCTTCCATAGCGATCAAGAAAGTTTATTAAAAACCTATCAAGACATGGATCAAGCCTATCGTAATATTTTTAGTCGTTGTGGATTAGAATTTTGTGCAGTAGAAGCAGATTCTGGGGCGATTGGGGGTTCAGGATCACAAGAATTTATGGTTTTAGCAGCAGCGGGAGAAGACGAAGTTTTATATACAGCAGATGGAAGTTATGCAGCTAACGTCGAGAAAGCCAACTCTTTACCACCAGTAGCAGAAACTTCACCCTTTACTAATTATGAACTTAGAGAGAGTCCTCATACTGAAACCATAGCCAAACTCTGTGATTATTTTCAATGTTCCCCTACAACCGTAGTTAAAAATATCCTTTACGAAGCGGTTTACGACTCAGGAATTTTAGCCCTAGTTTTAGTGAATATTCGCGGAGATCAAGAAATTAACGAAGTCAAGCTACAGAATGAGTTAACTAAACTAGCACCCCAATATCAAGCTAATACCCTCTTATCCCTCAAAGTAGCCGAAGCAGAAACAGCCCATAGATGGGCGAGTAAACCCTTATCTTGGGGATATTTAGCCCCTAATCTGAGTAATGATTATCTGGTTAGTCATCCTGAGATAGCCTCAGAGTTTATTTGTTTTGTGGATGAAACCGCGGTTAAATTAACCAATTTTGTAACAGGAACTAATCAAAAAGGTTACCACGGAGTAGGGGCTAATTGGGGTAAAGAGTTTACCCTACCTGAGAAAGTAGTTAATGTCAGAAAAGCTAAACCAGGAGATATCCTCTCTAATGACTCCCAACAAGTTTTACTCAGCGCTAGAGGAATAGAAGTTGGACACATTTTTCAATTAGGGAATAAATATTCTCAAGCAATGGGTGCTACCTATACCAACGAAGAGGGAGAAGAGATACCTTTAGTGATGGGATGTTATGGTATTGGGGTATCACGTCTAGCTCAAGCCGCAGTAGAGCAAAATCACGATAAAAATGGTATGATTTGGCCCGTTAGTATTGCTCCTTATCAAGTAATCGTAGTTATTCCTAATACTGGAGATACCGAGCAAGTCGCCATAGCTACCCAAATCTACCAAGAGTTAACCCAAAAAGGTATCGAAACTATTCTAGACGATCGCGATGAAAGAGCGGGAGTTAAGTTTAAAGATGCAGATTTAATCGGTATTCCTTATCGTGTAGTTACAGGGCGATCGCTCAAAGAGGGTAAAGTAGAACTAGTCAAACGAGCTACAGGAGCATCTGAGTTGATTTCCCTTGAGGAGTTAACTACTACCCTGGTTAATTATTTATCACAGGAGTTATAGCGCGTAGCGCTCTAGAAGAGGGAAGAGAGGGGAGTATGGGGAGATGGGAGCTTCTGGGTATGATATAATACTACTTTTAAGGCACTCTTGCAAGAGTAGTTAGCACTGGGTTTCATAACTTTAAAATGTCCTAACTACAACGCGCACTACTATTTCTTATGGTTATTTTAGGGCGTGTGTATCTTAATTATTTGTTACAATAGTTAACAATAGTTAATAATTACCCGTTGAGCAGATGAACAACGCCTTAATCACAGGAGCTTCTCAAGGAATTGGTGAAGCTTTCGCTCAAGAGTTAGCCTCCCGTAAAACTAACCTTGTGCTTGTAGCTCGTTCCGCAGATAAGTTACAAGAGTTGGCTAAACAACTACAAGACCAAAAACAAATTAAAGTAGAGGTAATACCCCTAGATTTAACCGCACCTGGTGCTTGTCAGCAACTATATCAAAGAGTTTCCGACTTAGGGATTGAGATTGACTTACTAATCAATAACGCGGGTTTCGGTGACTATGGCGCTTTTGCTGATAGAAAGCTAGCTAAACAACTAGAAATGATTCAACTGAATATAACCGCTTTAGTGGAGTTAACCTATCTTTTCCTAGGAGAAATGCAGCAACGTCAACGAGGAGCAATTCTGAATATATCCTCCATCGCAGGATTCCAACCCCTACCCTATCTCTCTACTTACGCTGCGACAAAAGCTTTTGTCTTGAGTTTTAGCGAGTCTCTCTGGGCAGAAAATCGCACTTCTGGTGTTAAGATTATGGCAGTATGTCCAGGACCAACGGAATCCAACTTTTCTCAAGTAGCTGAGTTCCCCAAATCCAATAGTAACTCCCCATCGAAAGCTGCTTCAGCTATACAGGTAGTAAAAGAAGCTCTCCAAGCTCTGGAAAAGGATCAACCTACCGTAGTTACAGGAGGATTAGCTAATCAAGTCATCGTTAATTTACCCCGCTTTTTCCCGAGAGAAACTCTGGTAAATTTAGTAGAAAAACAATTTAGAAGCAATTAGGATTATTCAAGATATGTTAGAAACAATCGTTTTAGGTGGTGGCTGTTTTTGGTGCGTTGAATCCGTCTTTCAAAACGTCCAAGGTGTCAGCGCGGTTGAGTCTGGTTACGCGGGTGGAAATACCAAAAACCCTAACTATAACCAGGTTTGTTCAGGAAAAACAGGACACGCAGAAGTAGTTAAAATAACCTTTGATACAGAGAAAATTGCTCTAGAAGAAATCCTGGAAATCTTTTTTGTCGTCAGTCACGATCCTACTACCTTAAATAGACAAGGAAATGATGTCGGTACACAATATCGCTCAATTATCCTGTGGGAAAATCCCCAACAACTACAAACCGCGAAAGCAGTTATAGAGAGATTAGATACAGCTAAAACTTTCCCTAACCCTATTGTCACTGAGTTACAGCAATTAGGGGATTATTATCGAGCTGAAGAATATCACCAAAACTACTTTAATCGCAATCCCTATCAACCCTATTGTCTATTTAGTATCCCTCCCAAACTCTCCAAACTGAAAAAATATTTTCCTGAAAAAATGTTAGCCTAGTATCATATAGGGGTGCTTAATGCGCCCTGAGAAATACTACTCCCTCTAGCAAAATGTTAGACAAAATCAGCCTTAAGTTTTGGCAAATATTACTATTTACTGTAGCAATTATTATAACTATACAATTGATTGCTACCTTTATAGTGGATGTTTTTTGGTTTGAAGAGGTTGGTTATTTAAACATTATGTTTAAACGTCTCCAAACTCAATTTATTGCAGGGGTATTGATATTTTTCATTTCTTTAATTTTTATTAATCTTAATTTAAATATAGCTAAAAATATTAAATGGTCAACTAATAACAAGACCAAAGCTAATCAACCTCATTCCTACTCTTTAAAGTTTAACATTCTTTTCCCCATTACCTTAAGTTTAGCTCTAGTTTTATGCTCTTTAGTATATTACTACGGTCAATTAGCCTATTCAAGTTGGCAAGTAGATTATACCCTACCCAAAGTAACTCCAACTTTACCATCACCCTTCACAATCAGATATTTACAGATAATCTTCTCACAAATTTATAACCATCTTTGGCAATTACTTATCCTAATTACTACTCTAGTTGTTATTTTTAAAAGTCCCGAATATGTTTTAAAAACTATTGGTTTTGCTCTTAGTTTAGTCTTAGGTGCAGTTATAGCGGGAAACTGGACAGTAATTTTACAATGGTTAGCTGCTACTGAATTTAATCAAGTAGATCCCGTTTTTAATCATGACCTATCTTTCTATGTATTTAAAGTACCTGGTTATCGACTGTTAGACTTTTGGTTAGGTGGCTTATTTTTATATACTTTAATTAGTATAACCATTATTTATTTACTCTCAGATAAGAGTCTATCTCAAGGTAAATTTCCTGGTTTTTCCCGTTCTCAATTACGCCATATTTATAGTTTATTAGGTGCAATGTTCCTAATTTTAGCTTGGCGTCATTGGTTTCAAAGATACGATTTATTATACTCAGAAAGAGGCGTAGTTTATGGTGCTAGTTATACAGATATAACCGTTCAATTACCCTTAGAAACGATTTTAAGTATAGTCGCTACTGGTATTAGTCTTTGGTTATTTTGGAAAGCTTCTACTGGTGCAGGTAAATATAACCCGAGTTTAACTCAATTCACAGGAAGAAAACAGAGAATGGGTAGAAGATTATATAAAATACCCTTTTCTCTCGTTCCCTTTTATGTCTATTTGACTATTTTAATTGTTGGATTTATTACTATTTTCCTAGTTCAAAATTTAGTAGTCCAACCTAATGAACTAGCTAGAGAAAAACCTTATTTAGTACGCAATATTGATGACACTCGACAAGGATTTAACTTAGATAAAATTGATGTCTATACCTTTGATCCTAAAGGAGAATTAAATCAAGAAGTAATTGATAACAACCCCTTAACTATTAGCAATATAAGACTTTGGGATACTAGACCATTACTGCAAACCAATAGACAATTACAATTAATTAGACCCTATTATAAATTTTATGATGCTGATATTGATAGATATAATATTAGAGAGCCGATAAGTGCTGAAACAACAGGCTTAATCAAACAACAAGTAATTATTTCAGCTAGGGAATTAGATTATAATGGAGTACCTGAACAAGCACAAACCTGGGTTAATGAACATCTAGTTTTTACTCATGGTTTTGGTTTTACTCTCTCTCCTGTTAATCAAGTTGACGAAGGAGGTTTACCCTATTATTTTGTCAGAGATATTGGTACAGGAACAACAGAACAAGCATTAACTATTTCTAGTGAATTAATCGCAGAAACTATTCCCATCGGTAAACCCAGAATTTACTACGGTGAGATAACAGATACTTATGTAATGACTCCTACTAAAGTCCAAGAGTTTGATTATCCTAGTGGACAAGAAAACGTTTATAACGTCTATGATGGTACGGGAGGAATTAATATTGGTCCTTATTGGCGACGCTTAGTTTTTGCTGTCTATCTCAGAGATTGGCAAATGCTATTTACAGAGAATTTTATCCCTGAAACTAAATTATTATTCAGACGCAATATTAATGTAAGATTACGCACAATAGCACCTTTTTTACGTTATGATCAAAACCCTTATCTAGTAGTAGCTGATGCAGGTGATGTCCAACAGGGAGGATCTGAGAATTATTTACACTGGATCATGGATGCTTATACCACTAGTCCTCATTATCCCTATTCCGATCCAGGGGAAAACAAGTTTAACTATATTCGCAATTCCGTCAAAATAATAGCCGATGCTTATCATGGTGATGTACAGTTCTATATAGCAGATCCTAACGATCCCATTATTAAGACTTGGGCGAAAATCTTCGGGGATGTTTTCCATCCTTTAATAGATATGCCTGAAAACCTACAAGCTCATATACGCTATCCCCAAGATTTATTTACTACTCAATCAGAACGTTTATTAACCTATCATATGCTCGATCCTCAAGTCTTCTACAATCGCGAGGATTTGTGGCGTATCCCCTTAGAAATTTATGGTTCAGAAACTCAAGAGGTAGAGCCATATTATCTGATTATTAAATTACCTACTGCTACTGAGGAGGGATTTATTTTAGCTCATGTTTATACCCCCAACAGCAGAAATAATTTGATTGCTTTGTTATTTGGTTTTTCTGATGGAGATGATTATGGTAAAGCTTCACTATACTTGATGCCAAGAGAACGACTGGTATTTGGAGTCGAACAGGTAGAAGCGAGAATAAATCAAGATCCGATTATTTCTCAACAGATTTCTCTGTGGAATCGTCAAGCGTCAAGGGTTATTCTCGGAAATCTGCTCGTTATTCCTATTGAAGAATCTCTCTTATACGTTGAACCAATCTATCTAGAGGCTACCATTAACAGCATACCTACTTTAATTAGAGTAGTTTTAGTCTATCAAAACCAGATTGTCATGGCAGACAGTTTGGAAAAGGGTTTAGAAGCGTTATTTCAATCTGATCCTTCTGCAGAAACCCCCATTATTAGACCAATCGATGAAATTCCCCCAGATATCGAGATTGAGTTGTAAACCCTGATCGCTCATTGAATCTTATCGACATTTTTTTCCCAATTAGCCCCATCAAAAGACTCTATGGTAAATAAAGAGAGACTATCACCATCTAAACAACGAATATTAACATCAATCTGATCAGGGTGAGAACGAGGAGTGTAAAAAGCATGGATACCGCAAATTCGACAAAATTTGTGTTGAGCAACTTCCGTATTAAAACTATAGATAGTTAAATCATCTTCACCACTAATTAGTTTAAATTGTTCCGGGGGTATAATTAGATGCAAAAAACCCTTTTTACGACAGATAGAGCAATTGCAATCGTAACCTACGTATTGATTGATCCTAATTTCAAATCTAATCGCTCCACAATGACAACCACCTTGATAAATTTGATATTCACTCATATTTTTAGTTAGATGATAAAATTAGATTCCTGTCCTTGTGCTGCTTGCCAACTGCGAGCATCATAATATAAATCAGCTAAGGTAATATTAGACAAAACCTGTTTAAGTTTTGACTGCAATTGTTTCCAGACAGTAAAAGTAACCCAATCTTCGACACAATCTGTATCAACCTCATATTTATTAAGATACTCTAAATTTTCTCCCACCGCTTCTAAAATCTGTCCTAAAGAAATTTGACTAGGTTGATGCGCTAATTGATAACCTCCTTGAACACCCCTAATCGAACGAACTATACCCGCTTGTCGTAAAGAAATTAACAATTTTTCTAAATAAGGAGCAGGTAAATCTTGTCTTTGCGCGATCGCTTTGACAGAACTAGGACCATAGTTTAATTGTAAACTCAGATCTAGCAATGCTTTTAGACTATAATGACCTCTTGTTGTTAGCTTCATTTTTAGCAGTTATTAACTAGTTTTTCTGTAAAGATATTTTCTGTTAAACCCAAAAAAATTATTTCATTTTCTTTTTTAAGTGTATAATAATTTTGAGAGGTATCTAACAACCTCTTCGTTTCTTGGCTATTTACTTCACAATGTAACCAGCCTAACAGTACATATTAGTTTTCGATGTAAGTTAATGACTAAAAAGAACCAACCAACCCCTTTAACAGGAGTGGAGTTACTCGACAAGGTAAAAGAACTAGGAAATCTGAGCAAAGAAGAAAAAGCTAGAGAGTGTGGTTACTATACCCTCACTAAAAATAACGTCGAAAGAGTTAACATGATGAAGTTTCTCAATGCTTTAATTGATGCAGAAGGTATTGAGTTAGATAGCACTTCAGAAGGGAAAGGACGTGGCGGTAGATCAGCTAATTATCGGATTAGTGTACAGTCTAACGGAAATCTCCTCATTGGCTCAGCTTATACCAAAAAAATGGGCTTACAACCAGGAGATGAATTTGAGATTAGTTTGGGAAGAAAACATATTCATCTCAAGCAAATTGATTTAGAGGATGAAGATTACCCAGTAGATGAAGCTTCCTAAAGGGAATCTCAACATTAATTCCCTAAAACCTCCTCAAGCTCCGTGTGACTAACGGAGCATTTCTTGTTACTGGTTAATTATTTTTCCTAATCAACAGCCAATCATCTACTTGAGCAATTAACTTAGCATCAGTTAGAGATAATTGTTCTTTGGTTTCTGAGTCGATGAGAAGATAGATAGATTCAGCATTAGACCAAAGGTAAGGTAATGCTTCCATTTCTATGGGAATAATTCGATGATTGCTATAGAAATTAAGAGAAGGTCTCTCATAAGGAAAAGAAGTATAAATAGATGCAGATTCCGAAACTTGGGCTTCTCTAATCATCTCTGCAACGGGTTTAACTTGATAAGCTTCATTCAGTTCCCAATTCCATAAAAAAGAATTAACAAACAACAACAAAGATATATACATTCCCCAAAACAAAACAGCAATAAATTGTCGTTGTCTCTTAATGAGTAAAATAGCAACAGTACCCATAGTCAGAGCGATCGCTAAACAAATAATAGCTAAAAACTGTTCTTCGGGATTGTTGCTGAAAAAAGCAAAGTAAATAGCCCCAAAACTAGCTACAAAAGCAATAAAACTAAATAGAATTTTCCAAAGCCGAGAATAATTAGAAAACTCAGGTAAATTGTAAAGTTGGTCTAATTTTACTCCAGCAGCCAAAGCCAAAGCAGGATAAATTGGTAAAATATACCAAGGGAGTTTAGTAACCATCAAAGAAACTATCACAAAATAGCAAAAACTCCACACCAGAATAAACTTAGCCCAACTCCAATTACGATTTTGCCAACTCAAACGCAATCCCGCTAAAAAGAAGACAAAATAAGGCAAAGAATATTTAACTATTTCCCAAAAATAATACCAAATTGGACCAGTATTGCCCTCCTTCTCAGTATAAATCCGCTCCAAAAATTGTGACTGTAAATTATGTTCAGCAAAAACAGTCCCATAAAAATAAAATTGTGCAGTGTACCAAGCTAAAGCAGGTAAACTCCCCAAAAATAGACCAATCCACAGATAAAAAGAAGATAAAATCCGTGGAGTATCCCAAAGTAAAAAGAGGAAAGCGATCGCCCCCAAAAGTACAGCTAACATCCCCTTGGTTAAAAAAATCAACCCCAAAGAGAAACCAACCCCCAAAGTCCAGCGTAAATCGCGACGAGAGCGTAAAACCGTCCAAAATAGTAAAATTTCCAAAAAAAGAATCGTCCCATCCAGCATGGCTAAACGTCCATGACGCACCACAGGAAGTAAAGTTAAATAAACCAAAGCCGAAAAAATAGCAGGGCGACGATAAGGGAAAATCTCTCTACCTAAAGCATACAATAAAGGTACAGAAATAGCCGTTAACAAAGCACCAGGTAAACGACTCATCGACTCATTCACTCCCCCCAGAGAATAGAAAAGAGCAATCAGATTATGTAACAAAGGAGGTTTATTAAAATAAAACTCCCCCCATAAAGTCGGAAAAATCCAACGATGAGAATCAGGAGGGGCTTGATAAATTTCCTTAGCTACTTGTGCGATAATACCTTCATCCCAATCCCGCAGGGGTAACGAATCCAGATTGACTAAAAATAACAACGCAGCAGCTAGAAACAAGCCAGAGAAACACAGAAAATCTAACCAAAACTCCTCTCGCAACAATTTACGAGAAGGATAGGAAGCAAAAGTTTGACGATTCATCGATTTATCATATTGTGGCAATTTACCCTTTCTTTCATTGTCTCAAAATTTAACAAAAAAGACTCATTCTCACACCCGACACCCAATCTCAATCAGTAACGGCTCTCCCGTATCTATGGTGATAAGCTTTCACTTATCGTTTATAGGCAATAGGCAAGAAAATGTAACTTTAAATACAATTAACCCCATAATGCCGAGAGAGCCGAGACTACCTATCAGAATATTACCACTACACATGTAAAGTTTTCTTAACAATCAGTTATTTGTCTGTATTCGTTGGGAATTGTTAAGTAATAGGAAGAATTTTCTTGTCCTCAAATTAATAGGCTAGGTCACTGATTATGTTAATCACTATTTCACGATACGCTCAAACAAAACTAGAATCTCTGGACTTTAAAACAAAAAGTAAGTTTCTGGGTATCATAAGTAGGTACATGAATAGAGACTTAGCCAGTAATCAAGTTAGAAAACTACATGGAGAAAACAACTTCATCAGAATTCGCTATAACCTCGGCGATCGCATTATTGCTTGTCTCTTGAGAAATCCAGAGCTAGAGTTGCGGATTCTCGATTTTGTATCCCACACTACCATGGATCAAGGTCGTTATTATCGTAATAGCGAAGGGGTTTATACAATACTAGATCTTGAACAAACCGAACCCATAGAAGCTAATAACCTTGAAAAGCTTGATTTATCTGGACTTTGGGAAGACTCAGAAAACTCAGAAAACTTAGAATCTTTGCTCGAAAACAGTATAGAAAATTATTTTTATCTCTATTCCCTCATCCATGAAACTAAGATCAATCCTTATTTATCTCTAGCACAGGAACAATATAACCTGGTTAACACTAATTTACCAATTTTTTTAGCAGGAAGTGCAGGAAGTGGTAAAACAACTATTGCTCTTTATCACGCTATTGCTAAAAGTATCGAAACTCAAATTGATTCAACGGCTCAAAAAGTTGTTTATATAACTTATAATAGTTTTCTTAAAGAATATACAAAGGAAATAATTCAGCAGATTTTTGATTTTGAAGAATTACCAAATTTAGAATTACTAGATTATCATAACTTAGAGGATAGATTGGGACTCGATCGAGAAAAATTTAATCCCCAAAAAAGAATCAACCAGCAGCGATTTATTGCCGAATTTTGTAAACCTCATTTCCCTATTTTAAATGGTATAGATCCGATTTATTTATGGGAAGAGATTCGTTATCATATTAAAGGTTCTCTCTCAGCAAGTGAAACAGAAAACGGTTTAATTACTTGGGAAGAATATCAACAACTTAATCATCATTATCCCCACCATCAAAGGCAATTATATAATTTAGCATCTCAATATCAAGATTGGTTAAAAAATCAAGAATATTGGGATGAAATCGATTCAACCCATAACCTGATCAGAAGATTAAATAAAGGAGAATATCTCTATGACTTTCTCTATTGTGATGAAGTTCAGGACTTAACCGCAATTCAAATTCACTTGTTATTAAAATTGCTTCGTCCTCCCGTAGAAGGTGAGTTTCATTCATTCGCTCAATTTCTGTTTACTGGAGATACTGCACAAATTATTAACCCTAGTGGTTTTAGTTGGAGAAAAGTTAAAGATATTTTGCATCATAATTATGGTCAGACTCACACTTGGAAAGATTTTCATAAACAATTTGATCAACCTCGTCAACTCTCCTATAACTTTCGTTCTACTGAAGCAATTGTCAATTTTAGTAATCAATTATTGACTGATTTTCCAAATCAAAAAGCTTTTAAAAAAGGTGGCAAAAAACCATTAATTATTAGGAATATTAGTGATAAAGAATTATTAGAAGGTAAAAATATCTTTGGTCCTAATAGTGTAATTATTACCGTTAATGAAGAAGATAAACAACAATTAAAAGCGCAATTTGACACCCAAAGAATTTTAACTATAACCGAAGTAAAAGGTTTAGAATATAATGAGGTGTTAGTCTGGAACTTCTTTTCTAGGTTTGATGGTTGGCAACAAAATCCTAGAGAATTGACAGCCTTTAAAAATAATTGTCTCTATGTTTGTGCAACTCGTGCGAGAGAAAAACTCTACTTTTACGAAGCAACAGAATTGTCATTTTGGCAAAGAGCAGAACTACAAGATTATTTAACCTTTTCTGAAAATAAATTAGATCTAGAAGAGTTTTTTAATCCCAATATTACTCGCGAAGATTGGCGCAAATCAGCTGAAGATTTAGCTAGACAAGGTGCTTATCTCCAAGCTAAAGAAAACTATCAAAGGGGAGAATGGTATAAAGAAGCTGAGGAAATGGAAGCAAAATATCAGTATTCCCAAGGATATAAACAACAAGCAGCAGATATTTACTTAAAAAATCAAGATATTACTGAAGCCATTTCTATTTTGGAAGAAATCAATAACTATACACAAATTGCCCAAATTTGGACAGCAGAAAATGAACTACTAAAAGCAGCTATAACTTGGGAAAAAGTACCTAATTATCAAGAAGCATTAGTTATTTATGAAAGTTTAGCAAGATGGTCAGACATGGAAAGATGTGCTAGAGAATTGCTAGAATGGTCGAAAGTAGCGATCGCCTGTGAACATCAGGGTAAATGGAGAGAAGCAGCTGTAGCTTATCAAGAAAGTAATCAAATAGCCAAAGCCGCTAATTGTTATGAACAAGCCCTAGCTTGGGATAAAGCGGAGATTTGTTGGCAACAATTACAAGAATGGTCAAAAGTAGCGATCGCTTGTGAACATCAGGGTAAATGGAGAGAAGCAGCTAGAGCTTATCAAGAAAGTAATCAAACCCTAAAAGCAGCTATAACTTGGGAAAAAGTACCTAATTATCAAGAAGCCTTAGTTATTTATGAAAATTTAGAAAGATGGTCAGATGTAGAAAGATGTGCTAGAGAATTACAGGAATGGTCAAAAGTGGCGATCGCTTGTGAACATCAGGGTAAATGGAGAGAAGCAGCTAGAGCTTATCAAGAAAGTAATCAAACCGTAAAAGCCGCTCAAGTTTGCGAAAAAGGAGAACATTGGTTAGAAGCCATCCAATACTGGCAACGAGTACCCGATACCTATAAAGTAGCCCTGATGTATCAACGTCTAGCAGGACAAACTTGGGAGAATCTAGGATACTCAGCCAAAGCAGCTCTAGCCTATGATCAGGGAGAAAGCTGGACTAAAGCTCTAGAATTATATAAAGCCTCTAGGCAATGGTATCAATTGGCTAAACTCTATGAAAAACAAGCAGAATGGAAGGAAGCTGCTAAAATTTGGGAAAGATTAGGCGAAGCCGAGTTATTTGAGCGCGCAAAATGTTTAGACAATGCCAAAAAATGTTGGACAAATTTAGAAGAGTGGGCAAAAGTAGCTAGTATTTGTGAAGAACAGAGATTATACTTTGATGCAGGTAGAGCTTGGGAACAATTAGGGGAATGGTCAAAAGCAGCTAGGAATTACGAGAGAGTAGCAGCCTGGAATGATGCAGAGTTTTGCCGGCGTCAGATCCAAGAATAGGATAAGTTAGCCAATACTTGTGAACAACAAAATCGTCCAGAAAAATGGTTAGAAGCGGCTGAAATTTGGTTCAATTTAGCTCAAACTATCAACGATAGAGATTATCTGACTAAAGCAGCTCTAGCCTATGAAAAAGCTAATAATCGTCAAAAAGCTGCGAAAATTTGGTTAACACTAAGTAATACAGCACACCTAACACCTATCTAAACAACCAGACAAGGGAAGGGTAGGGGAGAAAATGCTAACATAGGTTAAAAAACTCAAAGCCAGACACCTGTAACTTAACACCAATAAACTTATGGAAGGATCATTTCAACTCACCCTACAAATCGTTATTGCAGTCCTTACAGGTATTAGTGCTCAAGTTTTAGCTGAATATCTTAAAGTTCCTAGTATCGTTTTTTTATTGCTACTAGGTATTTTCTTAGGTAGAGATGCTCTCAATCTCTTACATCCTTCTGAATTAGGTATCGGCTTAGAAGTACTAGTAGCACTTTCCGTAGCTATCATCCTCTTTGAAGGAGGACTCAGTTTAGATTTACGGGATTTAGGGAGAGTCTCAGGTAGTTTACGGAACTTAGTTACTATCGGTACTTTAATCACCTTTATTGGTGGTGGAATGGCGGCTCACTGGTTAGGAGAATTTCCTTGGTCGATCGCTTTTCTCTTTGCTTCCTTGGTAGTAGTTACAGGACCTACAGTAGTAGGACCACTGTTAAAACAGGTATCAGTAGATCGCAAAGTAGCCACACTTTTAGAAGGAGAAGGAGTATTAATTGATCCAGTTGGAGCAATTCTCGCCGTGGTAGTACTAGACACTATAATTAATAGTACCGCAGTTCCCCTGGAAATCATGACGGGTTTGATTCTACGTCTTGGTATTGGTGCAGCTATTGGGGGTGCTTGTGGTTGGTTAATGGCGTTGATTCTCAAACGATCTAATTTTATCTCAGAAGATTTAAAAAACTTATTAGTTTTAGCGGGAGTATGGGGGACATTTTGTCTAGCTCAAAGCATTCGCGGTGAATCAGGATTAATGGCTACAGTAATAGCAGGAATTGTCCTCAAAGCTTCCTCACTTCCCGAAGAAAGACTGATTAAACGCTTCAAAAGTCAATTGACGGTTTTATGTGTATCGGTATTATTTATTCTCTTAGCTGCTGATTTATCCATCGCTAGTGTTTTTGCTCTCGGTTGGGGTAGCGTCTTGACAGTGATGACTTTGATGTTTATAGTTAGACCAATCAGTGTCGTTGTGTGTACCTGGAATAGCGATTTAAATTGGCGAGAAAAAATGTTTGTCGCTTGGGTTGCTCCTCGGGGAATTGTTTCAGCTTCGGTAGCTTCTCTATTTGCTATTTTATTAACTAGTAGTGGTATCAGTGGTGGAGAAGCGATTAAAGCTTTAGTCTTTCTGACTATTTTAATGACAGTATTTATCCAAGGGTTAACAGCGCGTTGGTTAGCTCAGGGATTGGGTATCACTTCCTCAAAAGCTACAGGTGCAGTAATTATTGGTTGTAATCCTTTAGGTCGTTTATTAGGGCGTTTATTCCAAGAGCAAGGAGAATCAGTAGTCTTAATTGATACTAACCCTGAATACTGCGATCAAGCTAGGGCTGAAAATCTACCTGTATATCAAAGCAGCGCCCTTAAACCCGAAGTTTTAGAAGAAGCGGGAATACAATCCATGGGGACTTTTTTAGCTGCAACCAAAAATGGTGAGGTGAATTTTTTATTAGCTCGTCACGCGATCGAAGAGTTTAACCCTCCTAGAGTCTTAGCTATTTTTGCTAATCAATCAGAGATTCCCTCTCATAGTAAGGTAAATCCCGCTTTTATTGCTGAAGTACCTCTCAAAACCTGGACTAAATATCTCGATGAAGGACAAGTAAAATTAGTCAAAACCATTCTGACTGATTCGGGTTTATCTTTTCAACAGTCACATCTAGAAGCTTTAATTAGGACTCAAGAACTTTTACCGCTGTTGATTAAACGTGAGAAAACTTTACAAGTGGTAAAAGCCGAAACCCAATGGCTACCAGGTGATGAAATTATCTATCTTTTACACGATCCTCGACCAAAGTTACTCAAACGTCTCTCAGGAGGTTATCAGTCTTCTCGTTTAGCTTTAGAAAAGTTACCCGAGGTTGAAGAGGTTTCTATAGCTATCCCGGGTAGGGAATAATACCAAATGGTGAGGTTAGGTTTTAGCTTAACCGCGAGAAGCCTCAAGCTTTATTTTCTCAAATAAGCGTGAGATGAATCGCGTCCTTATTTTATTTCATCTTGATTCTGTATATAAG